>NZ_PSVI01000031.1:0-45745 GCF_002931415.1 Rathayibacter sp. AY1E8 | reverse complement strand
GCCGTGCCGACGCCTCCACCCGCCGCGACGAGGAGGATCGCGGAGGGGCGCAGGTGGAGGGGTCGCGTCACTCCGCGAGGTCCCAGGGCGCCGGGCGCGACGGGTCGCGGTCGGCGCGCGGGACGACGAGCACGGGGCGGTGCTGGCGGTGCGCGAGGTGGGCGGCGACGCTCCCGCTGAGGAACTCGGCGATGCTCGCGAGCACGCCCGCGTCGCGGGTGCCGACCACGATCATCCGCGCGTCGACCTCCTCGGCGACCTCGGCGAGCGCCAGGGCGGGCTCGCCCCGCGCCGCGCGCAGCGACCACTGCACGGTGCTGCCGTGCAGCTCGTGCTCGACCGTCTCGCGGAGCCCGGGCGGGAGGGACGGGCCCTCGCCGCGGTCGGCCGCGGCGCCGACGAAGCCGAGCGGGATGCCGCCGGTCATCGGATCGACGTACTCGCCGACGAGGTACGGATCGGCCGAGACCGACACGAGCAGCAGGGCGGCTCCGGCGTCGGCGGCGACGCGGGCGGCGGTGCGCAGGACCTCGGGTCGCTGGCCGTCGACGATGCCGACGAGGACGGGCCCGGTGGGGGTGGGTGCGGTCATGAGGAGCTCCTTCCCGGTTGCGCCCCATCCTGGCACCGCACGGGCGCGAGCGGTCGGAGCATCCGTGCCGGATCCGTCGTGATCGTTCCGTCATGCGCGGGCCTCGGGCTAGAGTGGCTCGTCGCCGGATTCCCACCGGCCCCCGACCCCCGTCACCACCGTCATCCGAGGAGAACGCACGCGTGTCGAAGCCAGGCATTCCCACCCCTGAGGAGAGTGCCGGCACCCCGACCACTGCACCCCCGACCCGGCGCGAGGCCCGCGAGGCCGAGCGCCGTGCGGCCCGGGCCGAGGCGGAGACGGGCGCGGCGACCGCCGGTGCCGCGGTCGAGGGCAGCGGATCGGACGACTCCGCCGCTTCCGCAGGCGCTGACGACTCCGCGGACTCCATCGTCGACGCCGCATCGGCCGTGGCGCCCGCTCCGACCGTGTCGGTCGAGGTCCCCGCCGTCGCCTCCCCCGCCTCCCGGTCGATCCCGGCCTCTCCGCGCCGCGCGTCCGCCTCCCGCCCCGTCGCTCCCCGCGCCGCCGAGGCCGCCCGAGCCCGTGGCCTCAGCCGCCGCGCCCTGGCCTTCGGCACCTTCTCGGTGGTCGGCGGCCTCTTCGCCACGGCCGCGATCCCCGCGTACGGCGCCCGCAGCTCCTCCGCCACCGCGACCGGCCGCGCCGCCGCGAACCGGGTCGGCCTCCAGAACCTCACCGTCTCCTCCGACGCCGCCGGCCAGACCGCCGTCCGCGACGCCTTCGCCGCACCGACCCAGGCGCAGCTCGACGAGGCCAGCCGCCAGGCGGCCGTGCTCTCCGGATCCAACGGCGGCGAGTTCTCGACCGTGCAGACCCGCGCGGTCGGCGACGACTACCCGTGGCCCTACGAGACCATCGACGACGACGGCGGCGGACTCTCGCCCCTCGGCTACTACTACCGCGAGTGCGTCGACTTCGTGGCCTGGCGCCTCAACCGCGACGCCGGCCGCACCTCCGCGCCGTGGAAGTACACGTGGGGGAACATCACCCCGCTCGGCGGCAGCGCCTACGAGTGGCCGGACAACTGGGCCGCGAAGGGCTGGGCGACCAGCAGCGTCCCGATCGTCGGCTGCGTCGCGTGGTGGACCTACAACCACGTCTCGTACGTGCAGAAGGTCAACGACGACGGCACCGTGCTCCTCGAGGAGTACAACTACGGCGGCAAGCACAGCTACGTCACCCGCACCTTCCCCACCGCGCAGGTCCCGCTCTTCCTGTACCCGCCGGTCCTGTAGGGGGCCTGTTTCCGTCGCGCGTCGGCGGGCGATGCGTCGCGATCCGTCCCCAGCGCACGCCGACGGGCGAGGGGGTGCGATCCCGCGTCAGGCGAGCGCGGCGAGGAGGATCGCGAAGGCGGGCGTCGTTGGATCGACGAGCGCCATGTGGTCGGCGTCGGCGAGCTCGTGGAGCTGCACGGCGGGGTGCCGGTCGGCGTATCGGCGGCTGTAGGCGACAGGGACGTCCTCGTCGAGCGTGCCGTGGATCAACGTGGTCGGCTGCGGCGGCGCGGGCAACTGCGCGGGGTCGGCGCCCGGGAGCAGCGCGAGGTCGCCGCCGAGGAGCTCCCCCACGGCGTCGTCGCTGAGGCGGTCGGCGGAGGCGGCGGCCAGGTCGAGCACGCCCGCCAGCGCCACCACAGCGGCGACGTGCGGCGACGGACGGGCGGCCTGCGACCAGACGGCGAGGTGGCCGCCGGCGGAGTGGCCGACGAGGGTGACCGGCCCGGCGCCGGGCAGCAGCGCCGGGAGCGCCGCGAGCACGGCCAGGACGTCGTCGCCGGTGCCCGGCCAGCCGCCTCCCGGGTCGCCCGTGCGCCGGTACTCGGGGAGGAGCACGTCGTGCCCGCGGTCGGCCAGCGCCGCCGCGAGCGGCCGGGCGTGCCGCCGGTCCCACCGCGCCCGCCAGAACCCGCCGTGCACGAGCACGACCGGCCGGTGCGCCTCGCCGGGCGCCCCGCGGAAGACGTCCGCGATCTGCTCCGGCGCCTCCCCGTACCGGCGCACCTCGTCCGGCTCGCGCCCCTCCGTCTGCTGCATCCCCCCAGTACCTCCCCGTGAGACGCCACGTCGGTACGCCCGGCACGGCGTGTCGCGCACCGGAGCGGCATCCCGCGGAGAGGGAGGGGACCGCGTCAGGACTCGAACCAGCCCCGGGGGTGGTGGTCGGCCGTGAGGGACGTGCGCGGACGGGTCGGGCGGGCCCAGCGGACGGCGTTCGCCAGCACGCGCCGGATGTCCGGGTGGTGGTAGACGGGGTAGTCCTGGTCGCCGGGCGAGAAGTAGAAGACCTTCCCGAGGCCGCGGGTGTAGGTCACGCCGGAGCGGAACACCTCGCCGCCGGTGAAGGTCGACAGGAACACCGTCTCCTCCGGCACCGGGATGTCGAAGTACTCGCCGTACATCTCCTGCTCGGGGATGATCAGCGGGCTGGGCACGCCCTCGGCGATCGGATGGGTGGGCGCGATCGTCCAGACCAGCTCGCGGTCGCGGTCGTTGCGCCACTTCAGCGAGCAGGTCGTGCCCATGAGCGCCTTGAAGATCGACGAGTAGTGGCCCGAGTGCAGGACCAGGATCCCCATCCCCTCCTGCACGTGCCGCAGGACGCGCTGGACGACCTCGTCCGACACCTCCTCGTGCGCGATGTGCCCCCACCACAGCAGCACGTCCGTCGTCGCGAGCGCCTCCTCGGTGAGCCCGTGCTCGGGCTCGGGGAGCGTCGCGGTGCGCACCGAGACGGCGTCGCCGAGCGACTCCGCGAGTCCGTCCGCGATGACGCGGTGGATGCCGTCCGGGTAGTGGCGCAGCACGGTCTCGTCGCCGCGGGTCTCGTGGCGGAACTCGTTCCAGACGAGGACCTCGATCGGGGCGCTCACGCGACCGTCACCTCCTGCTTCTCGGCGGCGGAGCGGTAGATCGCGTCGACCACCCGGCTGCGGTGCAGCGCGTACTCGCCGTAGTGGCCGGAGTAGCGGGGGCCGCCCGCGGGCGCGTCGGCTCCCGAGGCGATCGCCTCCAGGAACTCGGCGATGACCGAGCGGTGGTGCCCGGCGGGGACCTTCACGTCGGGGTGCGAGACGGTCGGCGCTCCGGCGACCTCGGAGTAGAGCGTCAGAGTCCCCTCCGTGGCGTAGTCGGCGATGTGGAGGCGCGCGCCCCCGGCCGAGCCGAGCAGCTCGACCTCGATGTCCTCGTCGACCTTCGAGTAGCTGGCCCAGGAGGCGTCGAGCTGGAGCGAGCGGCCGTTGTCGAGGCGCAGCAGGGCGCTCGAGAAGTCCTCCACCTCGAACGCGTGCGTGCCGGTGGCGGCGACGCCGTGCGGGCGCCCTCCGCGGCCGGAGCGGCCGATCTCGCCGTACGCGACCGCCGAGACGCTGGTCACGCGCGGCTCGTCGAGCAGGTGCAGCGCGATGTCGAGCACGTGGGAGCCGAGGTCGATCAGCGGGCCGCCGCCGGCGAGCTCCTTGCTGGTGAACCAGGAGCCGATGCCGGGGATGCCGGTGCGCCGCTGCCAGCTCGCGCGGGCGTGGTAGACGTCGCCCAGCGGCGCGTCGTCGAGGTAGTCGCGGAGGAAGGCGACGTCGGCGCGGCGGCGGTGGTTGTAGGCGATCTCGAGCACCCGGTCGTTCGTGCGGGCGGCCTCGACCGTCTCGGCCGCCAGCTCGGCGGTGGTGGCGAGCGGCTTCTCGCAGAAGACGTGCTTGCCGCTCGCGAGCGCGGCCACGGCGATCGGGTGGTGCAGGTGGTTCGGGACGCCGATGGAGACGACGTCGAGGTCGTCGCGGGCGACGAGCTCCTCCCAGTCGGCGTAGAGGTCGGGGACGCCGCGGGTCGCGCCGAGTTCGTGCAGGCGCGCCTCCTCCTGGCCGGCGAGCGCGACGACGCGGGCGCCGGGCAGGGACTGGAAGGCGTCGAGGTGGGTGGTGCCGGCGAAGCCGAGGCCGACGACCCCCACGCGCAGCTCAGTGGTGTTCTCTGTCATGCGCCGAGCCTACTCGAATCGATTCGAGCACTCCATGGGCGGTGCGGCTTCCCGGAGCATCCGGCAGGCCGGCTTCAGGCCGCGAGACGCGCCTCGAGCGCGGCGAGCGACGCGCGCAGGGCCGGCGCCTCGAGGGCGTCGCCGTCGGCGGCGGCGTGCGCGGCGGCGAACGCCTGGACCTGGCGGTGCAGCTCGACGCGGGTCCCGCCGCGGGCGACGACCGCGAGCCGCTCGGCGAGGCGCACGCCGGCGCGGACGACGAGCGGCTGCTCCATCGCGTACGAGCGCAGGGCGAGGAACACGTCGGCCAGAAGCTCGCCCGCTCGAGGCCACGGGACGACTAGGCGGACGACTCCGTCGGCGTCGGAGTAGCGGCCGCGCGCCTCCGGCCGGCCGCAGAGGTCGACGAGCGCGCTGGTCAGGGCCTCGACGGCGCCGACCGCGGTGTACGGGTCGTTGGTGCCGGTCGCGAGCCCGCGGACTCCGATCTCGACCACCTGCTGGACGGCGTAGCGGAGGTCCTGGTGCGGGGTGCGGGCGTCGGCGACGACGACCGCGGCGACCGCCTCCTCCTGGGCGACGGACCCCTCCAGGACCTCGAGCACCGGGTCGCCGACGAGGACGTGGTCGCCGGGCAGCGCGAGCACCCGGAGCCGCGCGTCGCCGCGGCGGGCCAGGGCGACCAGCCGCTCGACCTCGAGCTGCTCGACGTAGCCCCCGCGCACCGCACGCAGCACGACCGGCTCGCGCCCCGCCGGCGGCAGGGCCTCCTCCGCGAGCAGTGCCCCCTCCGCATCCGTCGGCTCCTCCCCGTCCTCCGGGTGCAGCCGCTCGATGACGTCGACGAGCTCGCCGAGCACCCGCTGCTGCAGCGTCGTCACCTGCACCGACAGAGCGATGTGGTGGATGAAGTAGACGAGCACCGCGACGTCGCCCACCGCGAGCAGCACCGAGAACGAGACGGCCACCACCGGCACGAACGTCAGCGACGCGTCCTCCTCCGTGTGCACCGCGCGCAGCACGATCAGGGAGTACAGGAACGTGGAGGTGAGCACCGCCAGGACGATCTGGTTGCCGCGGTCGGCCATGAAGTTGCGGACCAGCCGGGGCCCGTAGGCGGAGGACGTGGTCGCCAGCACCGAGATCGTGATCGAGAACGAGGTCGCGGCGACGCCGAGCATCGTCCCGCCGATCGCCGAGAGGATCGCCCGGCCGCCGGTCGGCGACAGGTCCTCGATCAGGGGGATGTCGCTGACGCCGGCGCGGACCAGCAGGTGGTCGACCTCGACCAGCCCCAGCGCCAGCCCGACGGCGAGGACGCCGAACAGGGCGGGGAGGAACCAGAAGGATTCGCGGAGGTGGAGGAGCCGGGAGCGCATCCTCGAAGGCTAGAGCGGCGCCTTTTCGCGGGCCGCGCCGCCGCGGAGGCTTGCGCGCCGGGCCGGGACGTGCCGCGGTGCCTGCCGCGGAGGCGACGTCGCGTCAGGGCCGTCCGCACTGCGGGGGCGTCGTCGCGACGGACGCCGGACGCGCCGGAGGCGCCGACCCCCGGGGATCGGCGCCTCCACGGGGCGTCAGGTGACGTTGATGAGCGTGCGCTGCCAGCCGGAGGAGCCGTCGGGCGCGACCGGTGCGCGGTCCTCGATCTGGACCATGCCGTTCTTGTCGACCGCGCGGACCGCGACGTAGTGCGAGCCGGGCTGGGCGTCCCAGTCGACGAACCACTGCACCCAGGTGTCGAGGTTGACCGGGGTCGAGAGCGTCGCCTCCTGCCAGTCGCCGTTGTCGATGCTCACCTCGACCTTCTCGATGCCGATGCTCTGCGCCCAGGCGACGCCCGCGATCTTGAGAGCGCCCGAGGTGACGGGGACGCCGATCCGCGGGGTGTCGATCCGCGAGGACATCTTGATGGGGGCCTCGGCGGAGTAGCCGCGCGGGGTCCAGTAGGCCTGGTCGGCCTCGAAGGTGGTGACCTTGAGCTCGGTGAGCCACTTGGTGGCCGAGACGTAGCCGTAGAGGCCGGGCACGATCATCCGCACCGGGAAGCCGTGCTCGAACGGCAGGGGCTCGCCGTTCATGCCGACGGCGAGGATCGCGTCGAGGTTCTCGTCCGTGACCGCGGTGATCGGGGTGGACGCCGTGTAGCCGTCGCTGCTGGTCGAGAGGAGCATGTCGGCTCCGCTCTGCACGCCGGCCATCTTCAGCACGTCGCGCAGGGGTACGCCGAGCCACTTGGCGTTGCCGACGAGGTTGCCGCCGACCTGGTTCGAGACGCAGGTGAGGGTGATGCCGTACTCGTCGAGGCCCATGTCGAAGATCTGCTGGAGGTTCAGCGTCACCTCGCGGTCGACCATGCCGGTGATCTTCAGCGACCAGGCCGACGGGTCCAGGTTGGGCACGGTGAGGGCGGTGTCGACGCGGTAGAAGTCGGCGTTCGGCGTGTAGAGCGGCGTGATGCCCTCGATGTCGAGCTCGGCGCCCGCGGGGACCGAGACGGTGCTGCGCGGGGACGGCAGGCGCAGGGCGTCGCGGACGCCGGCGAGGGAGGAGGTCGCCGCGTTGACCAGGCGGGCGCCGGTGCCGACGACGGCCGCGCCGACGGCGGAGATCAGCGCGATGCGGAAGAAGCCGCGGCGCTCGAGGGCGCCCGGACGGGCCTCGGAGGATGTTCCCCTGGCCTCCGAGGCCCGGGCCGCACGCCAGCCGCGCAGGCGCGTGAAGAGGAGGTGCATGACGACGACGGCGACGACGAGTCCGACCAGCGTGGGCACCGCAGCGAGCGGCGACGCTCCGGTGCGGGTCACGATGGCGGCGATCGAGAGGCCGCCGGCGATCACGAGCAGCACCTGGCCGAGCGGCGGGCGGACCAGCTGGAGCACTCCGGCGATCGCGGCGGCGACGACGACCGCGGCGCCCACGCTGCCGAGCAGGAAGGTCTTGTCGTTCTCGCCGAACGTCTCGATCGCGAACTCCTTGAGCGGGCGCGGGACGATGTCGACGATGAAGGCGCCGAGCGCGAGCACGGGGCTCGCGGTGCGGGCGACCGCGAGGGCGATGAGCTCGGCGACGGCGAGAAGGACTCCGCCCGTGACGATGCCCGCGAGGGCGGCGAGCAGGAAGTAGAGAGCTCGATGCTCGCGCACGGGTGCCGCTGTCTGGTTCATGGAGGAGAGTTTTCTCCCGCGACCTGCCGTTTCCCAGGGTGTCCCTGGTTTGGTCGTGTAAACGCCTTTTTCATAACGAACAGGTAACGCACAGCGGCGGCATCTCGACGGGATCACCTCTCGCTCGGCCCGCCGCCGGGCCTCACCGCGCGCGACGCCCCCGCCGGAGGACCGCCGCGTTCGCGATGACGATGAGGGCGATCCCTATCCATCCGGCCGCGCCGACGTCCTGCCCGAGCACGACCGCGCCGATGAGGGCGGCCAGGACGGGATTGACGCTCATCAGCGTCCCGAACACGCTCGCCGGGAGCCTCCGGAGCGCGATCACGTCGGCCACGAACGGGACGGCCGTCGCCAGGACGCCGGCGCCGACCGCCAGGAGCACGGTGCCCGCGTCGGGGCGCGTCGAGACGAGCGTCCAGACGGCGACGGGCAGGAAGACGGCGGCGGAGATCCCGGTCGCCGTGGCGGTCCCCTGCGCTCCGGGCAGCCGGAGTCCGATGATCCGGTTGAGCAGGATGTACGCGGCCCAGCAGCACGCGGCCGCGAGACCGAGCGCGATCCCCAACTGGTCGGACGAGGGCCTCGGCCCGGCGATCGCGACGACGCCCGCTCCGGCGACGAGGGCGCAGAGCGCGCTGGTCCTGCTCCGGGAGCCGAGGAGCGCGACCGCCAGCGGCCCGCAGAACTCCAGGGTCACCGCCAGCCCCAGCCCGATGCGATCGATGGCCGCGTAGAGCGTGAGGTTCATCGCTCCGAACACCACGGCGAGGAGCAGGACGGGCCACCACTGCGCGCGGGTCAGGTCGCGGATCCGCGGCCGCACGACCGGGAGGAGGATCAGCGCGGCGACGATCTGCCGGACGGCGACCACTCCGACGGATCCCAGGACCGGGAAGGCCAGAGTCCCGGAGGCCGCCCCGAGCTGATTCGAGAGGGCGCTCGCGAGGGCGGTCGCGACGCCGACGGTCCGTCCGTCGCCGGGGAGCTGCTTCGTCATGCCGGAAGTCTGCGAGCCGTCCGGCCCCGGCTCACAATGCATCACCGGTCCGATCGATGCGGGAACCGCATGAATAGGATGCGGTCATGGATCTGGAACTGCGCCACCTCCGGTCGTTCGTCGGCGTCGTGGACGCCGGGACCTTCACCGACGCGGGGATCGACCTCGGCATCTCCCAGACGGCGGTCTCCCGCAACGTCGCGGCGCTCGAGTCCGTCCTCGGACGAAGGCTCCTCCACCGGACGACCCGCAGCGTCGAGCTCGCGCCGGCGGGCGAGCGGGTGCTGCGGCACGCCCGCCGCGTCCTGGCCGTCGTCGACGATCTGCGCGAGGAGGCGGCGGCCGGGACGGACACGATCCGGATCGGCTACGCCTGGTCGGCTCTCGGCGAGCACACCCAGGAGTTCCAGCGCCGCTGGGCCGCGGCGCTCCCCCGCCACGAGCTGCGGCTGATCCGCTCCAACACCCCCACCGCGGGGCTCGCGGAGGGCCTCAGCGACCTCGCGATCCTCCGGCGCGGATCTCCGGCTGCGGACGTCGAGTCGGCTCTGATCGGCACCGAGAAGCGCTACTGCGCCCTGTCCGTCGACGACCCGCTCGCCGCGAAGCGCACGGTCACGCTCGCCCAGGTGGCGACCGCTCCGCTCGCGCTCGACGACCGGACCGGGAGCACCCGGCTCGACCTCTGGCCCGAGCACGACCGGCCGCGGATCACCGTCCCGACGACCGACGTCGATGACTGGCTCACGGTGATCAGCAGCGGCTCCGCCCGCGGAGTGACCGCGGAATCGACGGTGAGCCAGTACCGACGGCAGGGCCTCGCCTACCGGGTCGTCCGCGACGCCCCGCCGGTCCCCGTGCACGCCGCGTGGATCCGGAGCGACCCGCCGCCCCTCCTGGGCGACGTCATCGGGCTGCTCCAGGGCCTCTACCGCACCTCCGACTGACGACGACGGCCGCCGGGGGCGATCCCCGGCGGCCGTCGTCGTCACGTCACTTGCAGGTGAGAGCGGAGTACGCGGCCTGCTTCGTGGTGGTCACCGATGCTCCGTCCACGGTCGCCGTCGCGGTCACCGTCGCCGAGCCCGCGGCCACCGAGGCGGCGCGGGTGGTGAAGGCGTGCGAGGCGCTCGACCCGGGAGCGATCCCGGTGAACGCCTTCGAGCCCCAGGCGGAGCCGAGGGTGATCCCCGCCGGGACCTTCGCATCGTTCCGAGCGGTGACCGTCACCACGACCTTGCCCGCCACGCAGCGGCTGGTGGCCGCCACGGTCGTCGGTACCGTCGCCGCGGAGGCGCGGACGATGGAGAGGCGGTAGGTCGCTGTCGTCGTGTGGTCCTGCGCCGACGACTCGACGACCACGCTCGTCGTGCCCGACGCCGCGAGCGGCACCGTGCGGCGGAGGGTGTCGTCGATCAGCACGCCGTCGACCTTCACCAGACCGCTGGGCACGGCCGGGTCCAGGTCGAGCGAGACGCTCGTCGTGCCGGCCGGCACCGTGAGCGTGTGGTCCCTGACCCCGGCGGCGAGAGCCGGCGAGAGCGTCCCGACGTCGGAGGAGAGCTTCGTCAGCTCCGGGTCCGCAGCGTAGGTGGTCGACTCGGTCGTGTAGACCCCGAAGACACCGCCGACGTAGCTGGATCCGGTGCCCTGGAAGCGCACCGTGACGACGGGGATCTTCTGCCCCTTCGCGTCGAGCACGTACTTCCCGCTCTGGTCGCGCTTGTAGCTGTCCTTCGCGGCGAGACCGCTGAGGATCGACGCCGGGATCCGGTCGTACTGGACGTACCAGCTCGTCGCTCCGGCCGCTCCCGAGACCACCTCGGTCTTGAGCTTCACGTCGTTGAGGTAGACGTCGAAGGTGCGTCCCGCGTCGCCGCCGTAGTAGCGGACCCCGAGGTAGTTCGCCGGCAGAGCCGGGTCGACGATCATGTCGTACTGGAAGTACGCCTCCGCCGAGCGCTCGCCGTCGCGGTACCCCTCGCCGCGCCAGGTCCCCACCGAGGACCGCGCGGTCTTGTAGTTCTTGTCGGCCTCGCTGTTGTTGTTGTCGAAGGAGGTGAGGGAGTCGATCGTCGTCTCGTCGACGCGCAGCTGCTCCTTCTGCGTCCGGATCAGCGCCTGGGCCGCGGCCGAGTCGGGCTCGATCAGGGTCATGTAGGTCGCGTAGCGGGCGTTGTAGAGGCTGTAGTACGGAGTGAACACCCGGGCGGCGGACGCGGCGTCGACGTTCTTCATGCCGAAGCGCATCGTCGTGCGGCCGTTGCCGTCCGCGCCGTCGGGCAGGCGGACCAGGTTGCCGCGGACCGCGGACTTCCAGGCCGCGGAGTCCGCGACGACGACGTTCGAGTTCACGGACTTGTCGGCCGTGCCCATGCGCACCAGGACGCCGGCGACGTAGGACGCCTCGACGTTCGAGCGGTTGAGCTCGGTCGCCAGCAGCACCGGTCCGTAGCGGAACGCGGTCCAGTCGGGGTTCTCCGTGTCCGCGACCGCGCTGACCGCGGCGGGCAGCTTCCAGGTCAGCACGTCACCGGCGGCGACGGCGACCGAGACGTATCCGGCCTGGGCCGTGACGGCACGGACGGCACCGTTCACGGTGAGCGTCGGCGCTCCGTCGATCCAGGACGGCACGCGCAGCTTGAGGGTCGTGTCCGCGGCCACGGCTCCTCCGGCCAGCGCTTCGACCCTCAGGGTCGCCGTGTCCGTGCTCGGGATGTCCGCCGTCTGGGTCAGCCGGAGGTTGTTCGCGGAGGAGCGGAGGACCGAGGAGCGGAACTGGTTCACGAAGACGGTCTTCGGCTTCTCGAAGTAGATCGAGTCGCCGAGCTTGGTGAAGCTCTCGATACCCGAGCCGTGGTCGCACCAGAACTCGTCGAGCTCGTGCCCGAAGACCTTGGCGTAGCCCGCGGTCTGCGGCTGGAAGTAGGTCACCATGCCGGTGTCCGGGTTCTGCACCGAGAGGACGCCGTTGATGAACGTCTCCTCGTAGAAGTCGGCGTACTTCACGTCCTCGGTCACCTGGAACAGCGCCCGGGTGAGCTTGAGCATGTTGTAGATGTTGCAGCCCTCGGAGGTCGAGTTCTCGCCGTAGCCGGTGGTCTGGCCGTTCGTGGCGTACTCGTACAGGGTGCCGGGTGCGTGGAAGTGCTCGGACTGGCTGTTGCCGCCGTTGGCGTAGGTGTGGGTCTCGTCGACCATGCGCCAGAAGTTCTCGGCGGCACGGCGGTACATGTCGAGATCCGACTTCTCCGCGGCGGTGAGCGTGGCGTAGAGCGCCGGGTCGTCGGTGAAGACGCGGTAGCGCTTCAGCGCGCCGATCAGCTTCGGGACGGTCGTGTTCGCGTGCAGCCCGTTGAGGACGTCCTCGTTGTTCGCGAGCTTCTGGAACAGCGCGGTCTCGTCGAAGTACTCGGCCGCGCGCTTGTGCGCCGGGTCGTGCGTGGTCTCGTACAGGCGGTAGAGCGCCTCGTTCATTCCGCCGTACTCCGTGTTCAGGAGCTGCCCGGGGTTGGCCTGGCGGCCCGCCCAGGCGGTGATCCAGCTGCCGAAGCCGCCGGCGACGACGAGCGCCTTCTGCGAGACGGCGTCGGGCGCCTGGTCGTGGGCGTCGAGGAGGCCTGCGAGCACCTTGTGCAGGTTGTAGAAGGGGACGAGCAGGCCGTCGCCGCCCGAGGGGAGGTAGCGGGTCGGGAACGGCGAGACGTAGCCGGCGTTCGCGGGGTCCTTCAGCGCGTAGGCGTCCTGGACCTTCTTCAGACCGTCGACGGAAGCGGTGAGCTTCGCGAGCAGAGCCGCCTTGGTGGCCGCGTCCTCCTCGGTCGCGTAGGCCTGCGAGAGCGCCGAGAGGTAGTGGCCGAAGAAGTGGCCCTGGAACCGGGTGCCGTTCTCGCGCTCCCAACCCCCGTATCCGCCGCTGGTGGTCGGCGTGAGCCCGGCCTCGCGGTAGAAGGAGTAGAGGAACATCTCGGGGTCGAGGCTCAGCAGGTACTCGACGGTCTGCTGCTCCCCGTTCTCGAGGTAGGGGTCCTGCACGGAGACGTCGGACAGGCCGGCCTCCAGAAGGTAGTTCGACGTCTTCACTCCCCGGGGCTGCACCTGGAGAGTGTAGGTCTTCGTGACCGCGGTGCTGCCCCCGTAGGTGGCGGAGCCGGTGAGGACGACCTGCGTCGCGGAGCCGGTGGGCGGCGTGACCGCGGCCGTGCCTCCGCTGATCGCGACGGTCGCCGGGTCGGAGGAGGTCCAGCTGAGGGCGGACCCCTTCGCGCCGACGGTGGGCAGGGTGAAGCCGGTGCTGGTGCTCGCGGGCGGGGCGACCAGCTCGAGGTCGGCCCGGGCGATGCTCGCGGGGTCGAAGGAGGGGTTGCCGGCCTTCGTCAGGGCGACGACGTCGGTGGTGGTCGCGACGCCGTTGTAGAGCGCGTAGTCGTCGAGCAGGCCGCGCAGGTGCGCGCCGTTGTACTGGGGGCCGTTGAAGCCGAGGGTCTTCGTCGAGGTGCTCTCGGAGCCGAGGACGCCTGATGCGGAGGAGGACGGCGCGGTCTTGACGACGGCGGTCTGCTTCACCCCGTTGCGGTAGAAGGCGACGGCCTTGGTGCTCTTGTCGTACGTGGCGACCACGTGCGTCCACTCCCCCGCGGGGAAGAAGCCGGAGCGGGCGGTCTCGACGGCGACCTTGTACGGCTGACCGCCGGACGGGCCGATCGAGAGGGCGAGCGGAGTGCCGTCGCCCTCGGAGGTGAGGTACCAGCCGTCGGAGTTGTAGGCGGTCTTGTTCCAGGTGAAGACCTGCTCACCGGTCATCGCGCTGGTCGGCTTGTACCAGAACGAGACGGTGAGGTCGGCGGGCTGCAGCGCCGCCGCAGTGCCGAGCGAGATCGCGTTCGATCCGGTGAACTCGAACGCCCGGCCGTTCAGGCCGGTGCCGTAGGAGGCGGTGCCCTTCTGCATCCCGAGGGCGGTACCACGACCGCTGGTGTCGGCGAGCGACCCGTCGAACGGGAGCTCGAGCACCTTCGCGGCGTCGAGCGAGGTGGTGGGGGCGGCCTGGGCCGTGGGGCCGACCGACAGGAGACCCGCCGTCAGCGCCATCACCGCCACGGTGGCCAGGGGGAGTCGTCGTCTCATTCGTGAGGCCTCTCGTCGTTGAGAAATCCGGCCCAGGGGGGCGGGCCGCCTCGAATGTTACCGTTAACAATAGTTTTCGGTGAGGTTTCGGTGAGAGGACTGACAGGGTCCTCGAGCGCTCAGCGGCGCCGGTCCAGAGCCGCCCGGAGGTACGGAGCGGTGCGGCTGCCCGCGGCCTCGGCGACCTCCTCCGGAGTGCCCGTCGCGACCACCGAGCCGCCGGCCCGGCCCGCCCCCGGGCCGAGGTCCACGACCCAGTCCGCGTCGGCGACGACGCGCATGTCGTGCTCGACGACGATCACCGTGTTGCCCGCGTCGACGAGGTGCTGCAGGTGCTCGAGCAGGCGGTCGGCGTCGGCGGGGTGCAGGCCCGACGTCGGCTCGTCGAGCAGGTAGAGCGTGTCCCCGCGCTGGGCGCGACGCAGCTCCGAGGCGAGCTTCACCCGCTGCGCCTCTCCCCCGGACAGCTCGGGCGCCGGCTGGCCGAGCGAGACGTAGCCGAGCCCCACGTCCACCAGAGCGTCGAGGTGGCGGGCGACCTCGCGGTCCTCGGCGAAGGCCTCGCGCGCGTCGGCGACGCTCAGCGCGAGGACGTCGGCGATCGTCCGGCCGCCGAGGGTGACCTCGAGGGTCTCGTCGTTGTACCGGGTGCCGCCGCACGCCGTGCAGGGCGCCTCGACGGTCGGGAGGAACAGCAGCTCCACCTCCACGGAGCCCTCGCCCTTGCAGACGGGGCAGCGCCCGCTGGGCAGGTTGAAGGAGAAGCGGCTCGCCGAGAAGCGGCGGCGCTTCGCCTCCGGGGTGGCCGCGAAGAGCGTCCGCACCCGGTCGAACAGACCCGTGTAGGTCGCGACGTTCGAGCGCGAGGTCCGGCCGATCGGGGTCTGGGTCACCTGCACCACCCGGCGCAGGCGGTCCGCGGGCCCGGAGGCGGTGCCGCGGGTCGCCGCCGCGGCCGCGTCGAGCAGCGGGTCCGCCTCCCCGCCCTCCTCGGCCGGCGCGTCCTCGGCGACGTCGGCGCGGAGCGAGGCGCGCAGCAGATCGGGCAGCGCCTGGTTCACGAGCGTCGACTTGCCCGATCCGGAGACGCCGGTGACCGCGGTGAGCACCCCGACCGGGAACGCGACGGAGAGGTCGCCGAGGGTGTGCCGCGAGACTCCGGCGAGCTCGATCCACTGCTCCGCGGTGCGGCGGGAGCGCAGCGGCGCCGGGTCGCCCTCGGGGAAGAGGTAGCGGCGGGTGACGGAGTCGCGGGCGCCCGGCAGGCCGTCGAGCGGGCCGGAGTAGACGACGGTGCCGCCCCCCGACCCCGCGCCCGGGCCGATGTCGACGATCCAGTCGGCCTCGCGGATGACGTCGAGGGAGTGCTCGACGAAGAAGACGGTGTTGCCGGTCGCCCGCAGGGTCCGCAGGATGCCGAGCAGCGCCTCCGTGTCGGCGGGGTGCAGGCCCGTGGACGGCTCGTCGAGCACGAAGACGACGCCGAAGAGGCGCGAGAGCACCTGCGTCGCGAGGCGCATCCGCTGGAGCTCCCCCGAGGAGAGCGTCGGCGTGGAGCGGTCGAGCGAGAGGTGGCCGAGGCCCAGGTCGACGATCGGCGCGAGGCGGGCGACGAGGTCCTCGACCAGCCGCTGCGCGGCCAGGCGGGTCTGCGGAGCGCCGTCGGCCGGGGTCCAGCCGGGCTCCAGCACGCGCCGCGCGACGACGACCAGCTCCTCGAGCGGGAGCGCTGACAGCTCGGTGATGTCGAGCCCCTCGAAGGTGACGGCGAGCGCGTCGGGCTTCAGCCTCCGGCCGCCGCACACCGGGCAGGCGACGCTGACGACGAACGAGGCCGCGCGCTCGCGCATCCGGGCGCTCTTCGAGCCGGCGAAGGTGTCGAGCACGTAGCGGCGCACCCCGAGGAACGTGCTCATGTAGCGCGGCTCGTCACCGGCCGCCACGGCCGCGCGCACCTCCGCGGGAGAGCGGTCGGTCCACACGGGAACCTGCGGGGAGTCAGGAGTGTGCAGGATCCAGTCGCGGTCCTCCGCGGGCAGGTCGCGCCACGGAGCGTCGATGTCGTGTCCGAGCGAGATCAGGCTGTCGCGCAGTTGCTTGCCGTGCCAGGCGGTCGGCCAGGCGGCGAGCGCCCCGTCGCGGATCGAGAGGGAGTCGTCCGGCACCATCAGCTCGTCGGGGACGTCGTAGACCCGGCCGATGCCGTGGCAGCTGGGGCACGCGCCCTGCACGGTGTTGGCCGAGAAGTCCTCTGCGAGCAGCATCGGCGCGCCCTCGGGGTAGGCGCCGATGCGCGAGAACACCATCCGCACCACGCTCGAGAGCGTCGTCGCACTGCCGACCGTGGAGCGGGCCGAGCCTCCGGAGCGCCGCTGCGGGAGGGCGACGGCCGGCGGCAGGCCCTCGATCGAGTCGACGTCCGGCACGCCGACCTGGTCGATCAGCCGCCGCGCGTAGGGGGCGACCGACTCGAAGTAGCGGCGCTGCGCCTCCGCGTAGAGCGTGCCGAAGGCGAGCGAGCTCTTGCCCGATCCGGAGACCCCCGTGAAGGCGACGAGGGCGTCGCGCGGCACGTCGACGTCGATGCTCCGGAGGTTGTTCTCGCGGGCGCCGCGCACGCGGACGTGGTCGAGGGGGTCGGTGGTTCCAGGCGCGCTCATCCGTACAGCCTGCCGTGCCGGGATGTGGGGCGGCCGCCGCGGAGCTCCGAGGCGCTCGACGCCGAGACGGCCCGCTCCCGGCCGAGGCACCGCGGTGGGGCGGTGTCTCGGCGGGGGCGGGCCGTCTCGGCGTCAGCGGCGCGCGTGCGTCAGCAGGTGCGCGCCGGGTAGGCCGCGGTCAGGGCGCCCGCGGTGAGCGAGGCGGCCGGGACCGAGGCCTGACGGGTGGTGAAGGCGGCCGAGGCGCTGGCGCCGGGGGCGGCGGTCAGCGTCTGCGAGGCGCCGAACGGCGAGCGGATGACGACCGAGAGGGGCGTCGCGCCCGTGTTCTTCACCACTCCGGTGAGGACGACCTTGCCCGCGACGCAGCGGGTGGACGCGGTGAGCGTCGAGGTCGGTGCCGTCACCACCACGGTCGCGGTGACCGTGACGGCCGTGGAGCTCGAGAGCCGACGGTCGGCGGCGTTGTAGGCCGTCGATCCGTTCGCGCCCACCCACTGGTTGTCGTTTGCACCGATCGTGCGGACGACTCCGGTGACGGAGTAGCGGCCGGGCGCCGTCGCCACCGCGGAGGTGTTCCAGGTGACCGGCTGCGAGGCGGTGCCCCGGTTGTAGGCGAGCACGACGTCGGCGCGGGCGGGCAGAGCCGCCGCGGCGTCGGTGCCGGAGGCGACCGTCACCTCGCCGAGGTCCGAGCGGACCGCGGAGGCGGCGTCGGCCGAGCGGACCTCGGCATACTGCCCCGCGGTCAGCGAGACGATGCCGCCGTGCTTGGTCGACGAGGCGAGCGAGAAGCCCGGGTCGGTGAGCTGGGTCCAGCCCGTGTCGAGGTCGTTCGTCACCATCGGCTTGTAGCCGGTCGCGGGGATCACGTCGACGTACAGGTACCAGGTGTCCTCGCCGTGGTCCTTGAACACCGCGGGGCCCTCGACCCCACCGGGGTTGCCGCCGGACCACACCGCGCCGATGCGCGACTGGATCTGCGTCCACGAGGTCGTCGGCAGCCACCAGGTCGCCGAGGTGGTCGACTCCATGTAGATGCCCTTGCCGGTGCCGTTGTCCTTCGAGATCCGGTAGGTCGTGCCGGAGTCCTGGATCAGCGTGGTGTCGATCGTGTCGGCCCCGGTGTCGATGAAGGTGCCGCCGTACGAGTAGGTGGCCTGCGTGAAGTCCGTGGTCGCTCCCCAGAGCACGCGGGAGGATCCGGTGCCCGGCGTGTGCGCCGCGGTCGGGTAGACCGTCGAGGACCAGTAGACGACGAACGCGCCCTTGCCGGGTCCCGCGTAGTCCGGCACCCACGTGGCCTCGGGAGCCCACATCATGCCGGCCTCGAGCTTCTTCGTCCCCGCGGCGTCGAGCGCCACGTCGAACTGGCGGACGTCGCTCCACGACACGAGGTCGCTCGACTCCCAGACGTTCATCTTCGTGCTGCCCTTGGTGGTCCAGTAGCACCAGGTGTCGCAGGTGCTGGGGCCCCGGTCGCCGCCGAAGACGCGGAGGTCCGTGGCGATGATGTAGTACTTCTTCGTGTCGGGGTTGTAGGTCAGGTACGGGTCGCGGACACCGGTGGTGCCGAGGTCGGAGGCCAGGATCGGCTTCGCGCCGTTGAGCGGGTCCCACTTCTCCGGGTCGTCGCCGCGGGAGACGTCGAGGTAGATCTTCTCGGCGTAGCCCTGGGAGTCCTCGACGAAGTGGACCATCATGTAGCCGTAGGGGGTGTCGACGCCGACCTGCGGCTCGACCGTCACGGCGATCGAGCGGGTCTGCACGATTCCGCGGATCGACGCCGTCGCGGTGAGCGTCGAGGCGCGCGCGGCCTGGCCCACGGCGGGGCGGTCGGCGCTGAGGGTGCGGCCGTCGGCCGAGACGCGCAGGGTCGGGTCGCTGGAGGACCAGGTCACCGCTCCCCCGTAGTCGGGCAGGTTCGTGGTCGAGTCGTCGACGGTGAGCGGGGCGACCCCGGCCAGCACGGCGGCGGCGATCGGGGAGAACGTGGAGGCGTGAGGCTTCGCGTCGACGCTCGACACGGCCACCACCTCCGCCCCGGTGAGCGCGCGGTCGTAGACGCGGAACGCCGAGACCTCGCCCGTGTAGAACGGGTCGGGGTACGGTGCTCGGCCGATCGTGTTCAGCGACTGGTCCGCCACCGACGAGGGGCGCAGAGCGGTGGGCGCCGAGGCGACCTGGACGCCGTCGACGAAGAACGAGATCGTGCCGGCGCTGCCGTCGATCACCGAGGTGAGGCTGTACCAGCGGTCGGCGGTGAGGGCGGAGGCGCTGCGGGCGTTGTTCTCGCCGTTCCCTCCGCTGGTCGTGATCGCGGTGCGCACGCGATCGCGGACGGACGCGAACCAGTACTGGTTCGTACTGTCGCTGCCGATGTTCCACAGGAAGTGGAAGTTCGAGAGCATCGACGCGTCGGCGCGGGTCTCGATCGTGACGGTGGCCGACGAGCGGCCGGTCAGCAGGTTCGCGGGCAGCTGCACCCAGGGGGCCGTGGTGCTGCTCTTGGGGCCGCCGGTGAGGCGGAGCGACGTGCCGGTCCAGAGCGCGTCGGTCGCGTTGCGGACGGTGGCGGCTCCCACGCCTCCGCTCACGGTGTTCGGGACCGTGCTGCCGGTGGTCTGCGTGAACCGGTAGTCGGCGAGGAGGCCCTGCTGCGGGATCACGGCATCGGCCGCCTGCGCTGCCGGAGCCGGGGCGACGAGGCCCGAGAGCAGCACTGCTCCGAGGCCGAGCGCGGCGAGCGCGGCGCGCAGCGGCGCTCGCCGCGCGGGTGTGGTGGTGGGGGGCATGGTGCTCCTTCAGTGGAGTGGTGCGGTTCAGGGAGGGGGAGAGGATCTCGGGGTGCCGAGCCCTGCTCGGTCGAGCAGCGCCGTCAGGGGCGTGTCGGAACCTGTGTGCGGAGCACGAGGGGCTCGATACGCCGCTGGGCGGCTGCTCGACAGGCAGGGAGGGGCAGCCGCTCGACCGGCACGAGGGATCAGCCGCCGGGGTTCATGTCGGTGTACCCGGTGGTCGGGGCGGTGGTGCCGAGTGCCGCGAGGGTGGGCGCCTTCCGCATCACGACGGGGTTGCCCGGGCTGTCGCGACCATGGAGCAGTCGCCGTCGTGGAACTCGATCGCGGGGTCGGCGGTGTCCGGCGCGATCGGGTCGGTGGAGGTCGGCTCGCCGAGGGCGACGGCCGGGGAGGCGGCGGTGTAGGGCAGCGGAGCCACCGCGGCGAGGAGGATCAGCAGCCCGGCCGTGTGGTGGCGCCGGAGCCCCGCGGATCGGGGGAGCTCGGCGTCGACGGGCGTCGATGCGGTCGTCATCGTGACTCCATCGTCAAGGGGCGGCGTGGGGCCCGGAGGCGCACCGTGAGCGGCGCGCCCCCGGGGGCTGGGGGGCTGCGGAGAGGCGCCGGAGGGCGCCAAGGGGAGAGGCCCGGTGGACCCCGGAGAAGAACTCGCCGTGACTCGCAGGATCCGGCGCGACCTCCACCTCGAGGCCTCCGACGCCGCCAGCTGCACGGTTTGTTCACGGTAACAGGGCGTCTGCGCAAACTCAACGGCCCCCGTGAGCGGGGGTGGCATCACTTCACGGCGCCTGCGGTCCGCGCGGTCGCTTTCGTCACGGAGGAAGGATCCGCGGCGCCCCGTGGAACGGCGCAGGCGACGTGGGCCGGATCGGACGTTCGTCGTGAGTCGTGATCAGCACCGCCGTCCCGAGCCGCCGTCCTCTTTCTTCCACCGCCGCTCGCGCCTCCGCCGCCGCTGTCAAGAGGGGAGAGACGGTCCGCGCCCCTCGCCTAGGGTGCCGGGATGCCCCGCACCCGGACGTCCCGCGCCGCCCTCGCCTGGCGGGAGGCGGTCACCGGCTCGCGCCTGATGCTCGCTCTCAAGACGGCGCTGGCGGTCGGCATCGCCTGGGCCGTCGCGCCGCTCGCTCCCGGAGTCGCGGAGCAGTACCCGTACTACGCGCCGCTCGGCGCCCTGGTCAGCATGTACCCGACCCTGATGGGCTCGGTCCGCACCGGACTGCAGACCCTGCTCGGCCTGGCGGCGGGGATCGGGCTCGCCGCCCTCGTGGTGGTCACCGTCGGCCCGACCTGGTGGACGATCCCGCTCGTCCTCGGGATCGGCGTGGTCCTCTCGGGGACGGGGTGGTTCGGCGCGGGCCGCGAGTACGTGCCGATGGCGGCCCTCTTCGTGCTCATCATCGGCGGGGCCGACGCCGAGGACTACTCCCTCGGCTACCTCGTGCAGATGGCGGTGGGCGTGGTGGTGGGGCTGCTGGTGAACGTGGTCGTCGCCCCCGGGCTCACCGTCGAGGCGGCCTCCGCCCGGGTCGACGCGTTCCGGCGCGAGCTCGCGGAGCACCTGCGCCAGCTGGCCGCCGCGCTCGAGGAGACGTGGCCACCCGAGCACGAGGCGTGGGCGCGCAACGGCGAGGAGCTGGCCCGGACGGCGGAGGAGGTCCGCGCGGCCCTCGCGGACGCGGACGAGAGCCGCAAGGGCAACCCGCGCGCGCTGCTGCACCGGCGCGACTCCCGACCCGACCACCTCCGCCTCGAGACGCTCGACGCGATCCTCTTCCACGTCCGCGATCTGAGCGGCGCCCTCGCGGACACCATCTGGGAGCGGCCGGGCGCGCTCCCGTTCGATCCGGCGCTCGGGCCGCCGCTGAGTGAGGCCTGCCGGGCGGTCGCCGACGCGATCGACCGCGACGACGCCGGCTCCCCCGCCGCGCACCGGGCGATCGGGGGCGCGGCCCGCGCGATCCGGCACCTCGTGCAGGTCGTCGACGAGCGGACCGCCGCGACCTCCCGGACCCTCGGGCCCGGCGTCCTCGCGGCGATGCACCTCCGCCGCGTCCTGGTGCGCCTGCAGCACGACGGCGCGGAGCCGCAGGAGGAGTGAGGGCTGGTGTCTTCCTTCCCATACTGATATGGTGATGGGACATCAGGAGGACGGGGACGACGTGGAGCGGACGGTGACGACGACGAGCCTCCGTGGTCGCGCGCCGGAGCGGACGACCACGGAGGCTCGTCTGGCCTTCGGGCAGGCGCTACTCGCAGACGAAGAAGGCGACCTCCACGTAGCCCATCGTCTGCGAACGGGTGTCGACGTCGGAGTTCTCGACGGTCACGCCGGACGCGGCGAAGCTGCTGCCTCCTGCGCCCGTCGACGCGTTGGCCGCGTAGGAGCCGCCACCCCGCACCCACAAGGAGGTGCCGCCGCCGGCACCGCCGAAGTAACCGCCGCCGCCACCACCGGACGCGTAGGTCACCTGGCGGCTCGCGTTCGTCCTGGCTGCGCCGGCACCGCCGTCGCGCCCGGAGCCCGGGCTGCCGAGAACCGTCTCGGTCACGTTGACCGTCGTCACACCGGGCTGCCCCGGCCCGGTCTGGCTTCCGCCGGTGCTCGGAGCCTGCTCGGTGGAGCCGGTGCTGCTGTCCGCGCGCGAGACGGCGCTGTCGTAGCCGGAGCCGCCGACGGGGCCGCCGGACCCCGCGTTCGGCCCGACGCGGGCGGACCGGGTGAAGTCGTTCGAGGTGAAGCCGGCTGCGCTACCGCCGCCGCCGCCCGCGATGACGAGCAGGGAGCCCGCGGCGGTGATCCCGCTGGCCCCGCCCCCTCCTCCGGAGCCGATGTAGCCCGGAGTGCCCGGAGCCCCGCCGTTGCCGAGCCCCCGGCCGCCGGCCTGGTTGCTGCCGCCCGAGCCTGCGGTGATGACGATCTCGGACGCTCCGCCGAGCGCGTCGACGGGGATGGTGCCCGTCACCCGCGCACCGGCGCTGGTGACGTCCGACCCGGTGCGGACGCCGCCGCCGTCTCCGCCGACCGCCGTGAAGCGGACCCACTGGGTTCCCGCGGGCACGGGGATCGTCCGGGCCGCGAGCGCGGTGGTCGAGGTGGCGTCGATGCGCTGCGCGTCCTGCAGGGCGCACTGGGGGGCGGTCGAGGCCGACGCCATCGGAGCGGCGATCGAGGCGGCCACCACGGGAATCGCCCATGCGGCGCCCTTCACCACGGTTCGGCGCTGGGTCAGACGATCGGGGGCGCCGGTCGGCGTGCTGGTGTCTTCGTTCTGCATCGGAGTCCTTCTGTCATCGTGCACCCCTGGGTATCGGGGGCAGAGTCGGGTGAGAGGCGCGGGAGGATGCCCGTGCCGCTCCGACAGAGTCGCCTGCTCCGCGACGGGGCACGCCGCTCGAGGCCGCTCTGGCGCGAACCTGCCCTGAGGCGGCGCGCCGCGCCTCCCGCGCCTCATCCTCAGCAGCTTCTCCGCACCGCCGACCAGTCGTGCACGACGTCGCAGATGCCCCGTCGGACTCGCCGATACGGACCCTCCGAGCGGGCGGCCCGACTCGCGAGCACCCTGGACCGAGCGGCCCGGAGAGCCCGCGACGGCCGAGCGCAGAACCCGACGTCAGTCCGGCGCCGGCCCGCGACGGCCGAACGGGCAGCCCGGTAGCAGCCCGGGGTCAGCCCGCGTCGGCGAGCAGCGCCCCGCGGTCGAGCCGCTTCGCGTAGCAGCGGGCGCTCGGCTCGTCGCCCCAGTAGCCGTAGCCCGCGATCGGGTCGTAGCCGGCGCTCGCGTAGAGTGCCATCGCCTCCGGCTGCTCCGTGCCGGTGACCAGTCGTAGCAGCTCCACGCCCTCGCGGGCCGCCAGCCGCTCGACGCCGGCGAGCAGCACGCGGCTGAGCCCGCGGCCCCGCGCGGCGCTCACCACGAACATCCGCTTGATCTCGCCGATGCCGTCCTCGACCGCGAGCGCCACGCAGCCGACGAGCCCGCCGTCGACCTCGAGCAGCAGGGTCGGAGCGTCGGCGGGCGGACGCGGACCGGTGTCGTCGCCGCCGTAGCGGGCGAGGAGGTCGGCCTCCTGCAGGGCGAAGAGGTCCGTGGCGGCCGGGTCTCCGGCCGTGGTCTCGATCAGGCGGTGCACGGCACGATGCTACGGCGCGGCGGCGAGCCCCGCGGCGATCCCGGTCAGCTGCTCGAGCACGGCCCGCACGGCCGAGCGCTCCAGCGTCTCGGGCCGGGCGAGGCAGTCGATGTGGCGGCCGAGCCCCGGGATCCCGAGCGGCCGCAGCACCACCTCCGGCGTGCGCCGCAGGTCGGTCGTGTACCGCGGCAGCAGCGCCACGCCGTCGCCCGCCGACACGACCGCCGCCGCGACCAGGAAGTCGTTGATCCGGTGCGGGATGCGCGCGTCGCCGCCCGCGAGGACCGCGATGGCGTCGATCGCCCGCTCCAGGGGGAAGCCCTCGTGCACCGCGACCCACTCCTCGTCGCGGAGGTCGGCGGGGCGGACGACGTCCTTCGCGGCGAGCGGATGATCGCGCCGCAGCGCGAGGTCGAGCGGCTCGAAGAGGAGGGGCGTCGACCGCACGGTCCCGGGCCACTCGGCGCTGCCGGCGAGCCGGTGCGCGACGACCAGGTCGTGATCCGCGGTCAGCCCGGCGAAGGCGCTCTGCGCCACGTCGAAGTCGGCGAGCGCGACGCCCGGCCGACCCGGTGCGCGCAGCGCCTTCAGCAGCGGACCGAACATCGCCAGCCCCGCGCTGTGGAACGCGGCGACCGAGACCGTGCCGCTCGGCTCCCCCTCGAAGTCCGCGACCGCCCGGGCCGCGCGCTCGAGCGCCACCTCCACCTCGACCACGGCCGCCGCGAGAGCGCGGCCGGCGGGGGTCAGCGCGGTCCGGCGCCCGTCGCGGAAGGTCAGCGCCGTCGGGGTGCGGCGCTGCAGCGCGCTGATCTGCTGCGAGACGGAGGAGGGGGACACCCGCATCGCGGCGGCGACGGCGGCGATGCTCCCGCGCTCGCCGAGCTCCCGCAGAGCCCTGAGCTGTCCGAGTTCCATGAGTTCCAACTTACGCGTCGGCGAAGAAGATGCAGTCTTGTCCTGCGGGTCTCCGTGCCGCCACGATGAGCCGTGCGCGCTCTCCTCTCCCGCTTCCGGGTCGACCTCCTCCTGCTCGTGGTCGCCGCCTCCTGGGGCTCGACCTACTTCGCGGCGAAGGAGCTCGTCACCGACTCCAGCGTGATGGCGCTGCTCGGCTCGCGGATGACCCTCGCCGCGCTGTGCCTGGCCGTGATCGTCGCAGCGCGGCGGCACCGGATCACCGCGGCGGAGTGGCGGGTCGGCGTGACCATCGGGGCGCTGCTCGCGACGATCTTCGCGCTCGAGACCTACGGCATCGCCGGCACCTCCGCCACCAACGCGGGCCTCATCATCAGCCTGACGATCGTGATCACGCCGATCCTCGACTCCGCCGTCTCGAAGCGCCGGCTCCCGGGCCGCTTCCTGCTCGCATGCCTCGTCGCGGTCGTCGGAGTCGCGCTGCTCGCCGGCAACGGCGCCCTCCGCCCGCTCTCCCCCGGCGACCTGCTGCTCGCCGGCAACGGCGCCCTCCGCCCGCTCTCCCCCGGCGACCTGCTGATCCTCGGCGCCGCCGTCGTACGGGCCGTGCACGTCACCTCGATGCACCGCCTCTCGGCCCGAGCGCCGATGGACTCCCTCCGCCTGACCACGGTCCAGCTCGGCACCTGCGCCGTCGTCTTCAGCGCCGCGTCGCTCGTCGTCGGCGTGCCGATCCCCGAGTACGTCGCGGGGCTCGACTCCGTGGGCGCCGGCCTGTTCCTCTACCTCGTCCTGGTCTGCACCGTCTTCGGCTTCCTCGTGCAGACGTGGGCGGTCCGCCGCACCTCCCCCTCCCGCGTCAGCCTCCTGCTGGGCACCGAGCCGGTGTGGGCCGCGGTCGTCGGAGTCGCGCTCGCCCGCGACCCGATCGCGCCGGTCGGCTTCCTCGGCATCGCGCTGATCCTCGCGGGCACGGCCTGGGGCCGCTCCCTCGAGCAGCGGACGGCGCCCGACGTGCCGACCGCGGCGGCCGCTCCGGAGGCGCTGCTCGCCCTCGAGCCGGAGGACGAGCGCCGGCGTCCCGTCGAGCGGTAGCCGGGTCAAGGGACTCGCGTGCGGCGCCCCGATGTGGGGGAATCGGATCGGGAGGCGTCCGCCGCGGGCGCCGCCGGAGGAGGATCCATGTCGCTCAGCGTGCTGTTCATCGGCGGGACGGGCATCATCAGCGCCGCCTGCGTCCGCGAGGCGCTGCGGCTCGGCCACGACGTGACCGTGCTGAACCGGGGGCGGACGTCGCTCCGCCCGCTGCCCGAGGGCGTCCGCGAGGTGCAGGCCGACGGTCGCGACCGCGACTCCGTCGCCGCCGCCCTCGGCGACCGGACCTTCGACGCCGTGATCGACTTCGTCGCCTTCACGCCCGAGCACGTGCAGCAGGACATCGACCTGTTCGCCGGCCGCACGGGCCAGTACGTCTTCATCAGCTCGGCCTCGGCCTACCAGAAGCCGCCGCGCAGCCTCCCGGTCACCGAGTCGACTCCGCTCCGGAACCCCTACTGGCAGTACTCCCGCGACAAGATCGCGTGCGAGGACCTGCTCGTGGCCGAGTACCGCGCGAGCGGCTTCCCGGTCACGATCGTCCGCCCCTCCCACACCTACGACCGCACCGCGCTGCCCGTCGACGGAGGCTGGACCGTCGTCGACCGGATGCGCCGCGGCCAGGAGGTGGTCGTCCTCGGCGACGGCACCTCGCTCTGGACGCTCACGCACGCCGACGACGTCGCCGTCGGCCTGGTCGGCCTCCTCGGCGCCTCCGCCGCGATCGGCGAGGCCTTCCACATCACCGGCGACGAGACGCCGACCTGGGACGAGATCCACCGCTGCCTCGCCGCGGCGGCCGGAGTCGAGCCGCGCCTCGTGCACGTCGCCTCCGACGCGATCGCCGCCGCCGACCCCGAGCTCGGTGCCGGGATCATCGGCGACAAGGCGCACTCGATGGTGTTCGACAACGCGAAGATCCGCCGCCTCGTCCCGGCGTACTCCCCCTCGGTGCGCTTCAGCGACGGCGCCCGCGAGATCGTGGAGTGGTACGACGCCGACGAGTCGCGCCGCGTGGTCGACGAGCGGATGAACGGCCTGTTCGACGCGCTGATCGAGCGGTACCGGCCGCGCCCGCTGTGAGGGTCGGGCGGGGGGGGTGCGCGAGTCCGCCGGCTCCGCCCCTCCCGGCCGCTGCACCCCGCTCGGCTCCTCCGCCCGCGCCGGCGCCCCCGCTCAGCCGATCGGCTCGAGCCGCACCAGGAACCCGCCCGGCACTCCCGGCTGCAGCTCCTGGTACTCGGACGGCACGCGGTAGGAGCCCTCGCCGACCGCGGTCACGGTGAAGGCGTCGTCCGTGCGCGTCCCCGCGAGGAAGACGGTGTAGACGTCGGTGCCGTCCTCGGCGGTGCGCTTCCCGGCCGCCGCGCCGACCCAGCGGTGCCCGCCCGGATCGGCCGTCGCCGTCTCCCCGAGGGTCGCGTCGATCGCGGCCGGGTCGACGTTCACGGCGCGGATCCCGTCCTGGCACTCGCGCCAGACGCCCGTGAATCCGGGGTCGGGGTCGGAGTAGCAGAACATCATCGACCCGTCGGGCGCGACGTGCAGGTCGCCGTAACCGCCGACCACCGGCCCGGAGACGGGGGCGGCCGTGGGCCCGGTCGTCGGCTCGGGGTCGGCCGGCGCGGTGCACCCGGCGAGCGCGAGGACGAGCACCGCCACCGCTCCCGCTCGCCACCTCATGTGCGCAACCTACTGGAGCCGCGCCCCCGCCCGTCCGTGTGCCGAGCCGGGAGTCCGCCGGGAGGCGGCCCGCCCTCAGACCAGCCGGCGGCCGCTGAAGCGGTCGACGGGGGCGTCGTGCCGCATCGCCCGCTCGTACATCCGCCGGAACGGCTCGGTGAGCACGCCGTTCGTGCGGTCCAGCGAGTCCTGCCAGGCCACGATCTCCCCCAGCTGCGCGGCGAGATCCGCACGGAGGGCCGCCTCGTCGACGGTGGTCGAGACGCCCTTCGAGACGACGACCCGGCCCGCGACGATCACGGTGTCGATCGACGAGCCGTTCTCGGAGTAGACGAGCTGGTTCTCGAGCCGCTGGCGCGGGGTGAAGTTCAGCGTCTCGAGGTCGTAGACGACGAGGTCGGCCTGCTTGCCGACCTCGATGCTGCCGGTGACGTCGTCGAGCACGGCGCTGCGCGCGCCTCCGATCGTGCCGGCCGTGAGCACCTCGGACACGGTCGGCCAGGTGGCGATGTCCGGATCCGTGACCTTGTGCAGGAGCGCCGCGGCCTTCACGACGTCGAGCATGCGCGGAGAGTCGCTGCTCGAGCAGCCGTCGGTGCCGAGGCCGAGGTTCACGCCCGCGTCGTGCAGCGCGCGCCACGGGGCGATGCCCGAGCCGAGCTTGAGGTTCGAGATCGGGTTGTGCGAGACGGACGTGCCGGCGGCGGCGATCCGCTCCATGTCGGAGTCGGTGAGCCAGATCCCGTGGGCGAAGGTCGTGTTCGGGGAGAGCGCGCCGATCCGCTCCATGTACTCGACCAGCGTCGAGCCGTAGGACAGCTCGCCGGTCACCAGCTGCGTCTTCGTCTCGAGGACGTGGATGTGGCACTCCGCCCCGTGCTCGAGCGCCAGCTCGGTCGCCCCCACGAGCAGCTCGGGCCCGCACCGCTGAGGAGCGGACGGGGCGACCATGTAGCGCAGCCGCCCGCCTCCCCTCCCGTGCTGGGTCGCGAACGCCTCGCGACTGAAGGCGAGGTAGCCCTCCGTCGTCGGGCGCGACGCCGACCGCGCCTGGTCGAGGATCTCCGCGGGCACGTACTCCTCGAGGAACGGCATCGTCTCGTGGAAGGGCCTGCTGATCACGTGGCCCGAGATGTTGGCGCGGACTCCGATCTCGTCGTACGCGTCGAAGACCGCGGCGAGCTGCTCCGCGTCCTGGTCCGGGTTCTCGAGCACGTCGTCGACCAGGGTCGTGACCCCGGCCTTCAGCGATTCGAGGGCGAAGAGCGACGAGCGCAGCCGCACCAGATCCGGAGCGACGCGGCTGTTCCCGAGGATCGGGTACGACAGCAGCATCCACAGCTCGAGCGGCAGGTTGTCGTAGCGGCCCTTGTAGAGGTACTCCCACGAGTGGGTGTGGGCGTTGACGAAGCCGGGGACGACCAGGCGGTCGCGCCCGTCGATCACCTCGTCGCCCGGCTCGGGGACGAGGCCCGGGCCGATCGCGACGATCAGCTCGTCGACGATGCGGATGCTCGCCGTGATCGGGACGGCGCCCGAGACCGGGTCCATGGTGATCACGGCGGCGTCGGAGAGGAAGAGGGGCATGGCGGTTCCGTTCGTGGTGCGGGGTGGGACCGGGCGGGCCGGCTCGCGAGGGGGCCGGCCCGCGGAGGGGCTCGGGCTCAGCCGCGGACGGGCTCGGGCTCCGCGGCGACCGGCGCGGCCGACTCCCGGCGCTCGACCCAGGCGGGAGCGTCCCGGCCGAGCAGGAGGTAGGCGAGGCCGGCCGAGACTCCGCCCGCGAGCCATGAGACGTCGACGCCGCCGAGGGCGGTCGCGGCCGGACCCTGCAGGGCGGGCGCCGAGCCGTTCATGAACAGCCAGGTCAGAGTCGCGCCGATCGCGAAGGAGAGCAGCGCTCGCCAGCGGACGTCCGGCAGCAGCGGCGAGCCGACCGGGGCGAACAGGTGCCCGAAGGAGCGGACGCGCGGCTCGAACACCGTGTAGTGCACCAGCACGATCGCACCCCACGGGGCGACCCAGCCGACAAGGCCGACCAGCCACGCGTCGAGCGTGGTGGCGAGGTCGTCCTGGAACACGAAGAACACCGCGGCCGCGAAGGCCAGCACGCCGACGATGAGGCTGAGCGCGCGGCGCCCGAGCCGGATGTCGAGGGCCTGGGTCGCCATGCCGAACGAGTAGATGTTGAGGACGTTGGTCGCGATCGGACCGTGCACCACCAGGAGCAGCACGGGGATCGCGAGGGCGCCGAAGTTCTCGACGATCAGCTCCCCGGGATCCACGGAGCCGTTCTTCGTCGCGAGGGTCGCGCCGAGGACGCCGAGCCAGACCACCGGGATGAACTGGCCGAGGACGCTGGCGAGGTAGAGCCCCCGCTTCGAGGAGCGGGGTCCGACGAAGCGGGAGTAGTCGCCGGCGTAGGCGAGCCAGGTGAGGCCCCAGCCGATGCCGATGGCGGTCATCACGATGGACATGGCCGCGATGCGGTCGCCTCCGGTGAGCGCGCCCTCCGCGGGGCCGGCGTAGGACCAGTCGATGTCGAGGAAGAACCAGGCGACGACCGACATGATCGCCAGCACCAGGAGGGTCGGCGGCACGGTCCAGCGCTCGAAGGCGGCGATCGCGCGGTAGCCGAGGAAGGAGATCGCGACCTGCACCGCCATGATCACCGCCGCCACCGCGATCTTCCAGCCGACGTTCGCCTGCTCCGGGTCGACGACGCCGACGGAGCCGAGGAGCGCGATGACGAGGTCGAGGACGATCCAGGTGTTGATGGCGCACCAGCCGATCACGACCACGGCCTGGATGGCGGCCGGGACGTAGTTGCCGCGCCGGCCGAAGATCGCCCGTCCCACGAGCATCCCGGTCGCCCCCGTCCGCTGGCCGAGGAGGACGAAGAAGCCGAACACCGCCATCCCGACGACGTTGCCGAGCACGAGGACGGTGACGGTGTCCGCCAGGCCGAGGCCCATGTTCACGCCGAGGGCGCCGAGCACCCAGTTGATGGGGGCGATGTTGGCGCCGGCCCAGATCCAGAACTGCCCGTCGAGCCGGGCGGTGCGCCGGGAGTCGGGCAGGGGACTCAGCGCGTCCTCGGCGTCGGCGGTGCCGTGCAGGGTGTCGGTGCTCATGGCGGATCCTCTCGGGGAGGGGGATGAAGGGGAGGGCGGGGCGCCCGGTGAGGCTCCACTCTCGTGCGGACCCGTTTCGGGCGGCGCGTCCGCGTGTAAATTCGCCGTGACGCGAGAGGACGTTCTGTATGGCCTACCTGCTGTCGGACGCGATGCGGGATCCGCGCCTCGCCGCCATGCTCCCGGTGGTGGCCGCCGGGCACGCGGCCGCCGAGCGCGCCGTGATCCGCTGGGCCCACACGAGCGAGCAGCTCGACATCGCGCCCCTCCTCCTCGGAGGCGAGCTGCTCCTGATGGAGGGCGCGCTCCTCTCGACCGACCAGGACCCGGCGGAGTGCCGCGAGTACGTGCGGTCTCTGGTGGATGCGGGAGTCGGCGCCCTCGCTCTCGAGCTCTCGCCGCGCCTGCCCGCGGTGCCGCCGCCGATCGTCGCGGCGGCCGACGAGCTCGGCCTCCCCGTGCTCGCCCTGCCCCGGCGCGTCCCGTTCGTGCAGGTCTGCGAGAGCATCAACACCCACCTCACCGAGCAGAAGTTCCGGAGCATCCGACTGGCGGACAGAGTGTCCGGTCTGCTGGCCGACGCGGCCTCCGGGGACGCCGGCGTCGACGAGCTCCTGCAGGTCGTCGCCTCCGCGACGGGCGCCTCCGCCTCGCTCGTCTCGCTCACGGGCGACGAGATCGCCCGCGCCTCGCCCGGGCCGGGCGTCGACACGGAGCCGACGGCCGGGACGTTCTCGAACGTGCTGCACGCGGGCGACTCCCTCCTGGGCACCCTGCATCTGCGGGCCCACGCCGACGCCGACCTCCACGCCGTCGCCGTCGCGCTCGACCGGGCGCCGGACGTCCTCGCGATCGCCGTGCTCCGGCACCGCCCGCCGTCGGTCACCGAGCGGCTGACCGCCCAGCTCTTCGCGATCGCGTCCGTCGAGCGTGCGGACCCGGCGGCCGACCTCCAGATCGACGCCTTCCTCGGCCGCCTCGGCGCCGGATCCCGGGAGCGCTACCTCGGCGTCCGGGCCGACACCGGTCACGACGACCGGCGGCTCCGCGCTCTGCTCCGCCTCCTGACGGGCGCAGGAGCGGATCCCGGCCCGGTGCTCTGCGTGGTCGGCTCCGAGCTGCTGGCGCTGCTGCCGTTCGCCACCGCCGCCGCGATGGAGGAGGGCCGCGCGGAGCTGCTGCGCCTCGGCGCCGCCCTCGACTCGGACGCTCTGCTCTGCGTCGGCAGCGGGCTCGGCGGGCAGGAGCGGGTGCCCCGGGAGCTGGCGGAGGTGCGCGGCGCGCGCGAGTGGGCGCCCGCAGGCGGAGTCGTCGACTCGCGCCAGTACCGCCTGGAGCGGTTCGCGAGCTCTCTGCAGGACGATCCGGAGGCGGACGACCTCGTCGAGGAGGTGCTCGGGCCCCTGCGCGCCCAGCGCGGCGAGCTGCTCGCCACCCTCGAGGCCTTCGCGTCGCTGTGGGGGAGCAAGACGGCGACGGCGGCCGCGCTCGGCATCGGCCGGCAGACCCTCTACGACCGGCTCGCGCGGATCGAGGAGCTGATCGGCCCGCTCGACTCGTCGCCGGCCCGCGCCCGGGTCGTCATGACCGCCGTCTTCCTGCACCGGGCGCGCGCGGCGCTCCCGGCGGGCTCGCCTCCGGTCGGGCGGACGTTCCCGCCTCCCGCCGAACGCTGACGCGGCCGGACGGGATCGAACGGCTCAGGCGGGCAGCAGCTCCGCGACGAGCGCCTGCACGCGGGCCCTGATGTCGTCGCGGATCGAGCGGACCTCCTCGAGCGGTCGGCCCTTCGGGTCGGCGAGGTCCCAGTCCTCGTAGCGCTTGCCCGGGAAGACGGGGCAGACGTCGCCGCAGCCCATCGTGATCACGACGTCGGAGGCCTGGACCTGCTCGGTGGTCATCAGCTGCGGGACGGCCTGCGAGATGTCGATGCCCTCCTCCGCCATCGCCTCGATCGCGATCGGGTTGATGCTGTCGCCGGGCTCGGAGCCGCCGGAGCGGACCTCGACGGCGCCGCCGGAGAGGGCGCGGAGGTAGCCGGCGGCCATCTGCGAGCGGCCGGCGTTGTGGATGCAGACGAAGAGGACGGTGGGGGCGGCCATCGGGGCTCCTGGTGTCGAGGGGCGGTGCTCGGAGGAGCACGGGGCGAGGGTAGCGCGCCCGGGCGAACGGCTCGCGCGCCTGCGGAGCCGGAGGAGACTCCGACGGCCGGGTCGGGAATATACCCCCCGGGGGTATGTTGCACTCCCCTGGACCGAACCGGAGGAGACACCATGACCGACCACGCCCACCACCACCCGACCACCTGGCGCGCCGCCGCCCTCGCGACCCTGCACTGCCTGACCGGCTGCGCGATCGGCGAGGTCCTCGGCATGGTGATCGGCTCCGCCCTGGGGCTGCCCGCCCTGGCGACGGTCGCCCTCTCGATCGTCCTCGCCTTCGTGTTCGGCTACGCGCTCACGCTGCGGGGCGTGCTCCGCTCCGGAGTGACGTGGCGCGCCGCCGTCGGCATCGCGCTGGCGGCCGACACCGTCTCGATCGCCGTGATGGAGGTCGTCGACAACACGGTGGTGCTCGCGATCCCCGGAGCGATGGACGCGGGCCTCTCGTCCGGCCTCTTCTGGGGCTCGCTCGCCGGCGCCCTGGCCCTGGCCTTCGTCATCACGACCCCGGTGAACCGCCTGCTCATCTCCCGCGGCCGCGGCCACGCGGTCGTCCACGGCCTGCACGGCTGAGCCGCGCGGGATCTCGATGCGCCGCCTGCGACGGCCGATCGACCAGCAGGAGGCGCGTGCCGATCGAGCCGCCCGGGCCGCGGGCGCCGCGAGATCCCGTCGGCCGTCAGCCCTGCAGGCGGCGGTAGTGGCGGTTGCGGACCGAGAGGATCGCGCCTCCGATCACCGCCGCGAGGAACGAGCCGGCCAGGACGCCGACCTTCACGTGGTCGTCGGACTCGCTGCCCGCGCCGAACGAGAGCTCGCCGACGAGCAGCGACACCGTGAATCCGATGCCGGCCACGAACGCCATGCCGATCACGTCCACCCAGCGCAGCGACGGATCCAGGCCGATGCCGCGGAAGCGGGTCAGGAGGAAGGTGCTCCCGGCGATGCCGAGCGGCTTGCCGAGCACGAGGCCCGCGATGATGCCCACGGCGATCGAGTCCTGGAACGAGTCGACCAGGCCCGCGACTCCGCCGACCGTCACTCCGGCCGAGAAGAACGCGAAGACCGGCACCGCGACCGCGGTCGAGAGGACGCTCCAGCGATCGGCGAAGTGCGCGGCGAGGCCGTCGTAGACCGGGCGCCCCTCCGCGTCCGACCCCACCTGCACCCGGGCGCGCCTCGACGCGACGACCGGCACGGTGAAGCCGAGCAGCACGCCCGCGACCGTCGCGTGGATGCCCGAGGCGTGCACGAGCGCCCACGTCGCCACTCCGAGCGGGATCAGCACCCACCAGGCGCGCACGCCGCGCTGCACGCAGACCGCGAAGACCGCCAGCGGCACCAGCGCGAGCAGGAGCATCAGCACGTCGATGCCGGCGGTGTAGAAGACGGCGATGATCGTGATCGCGATGAGATCGTCCACCACGGCGAGCGTGAGGAGGAACGTCCGCAGCGCCGGCGGGAGGAAGCGGCCGACCACGGCGATCACCGCGACGGCGAAGGCGATGTCGGTGGCGGCGGGGATCGCCCAGCCGTCCAGCGCGGCTCCTCCGCGGGGCAGGTTCACCGCGGTGAAGATCAGGGCGGGGACGGCCACGCCGCCGACGGCCGCGACGATCGGCACGAGCGCCGTCTTCGGGTCGCGGAGCTTGCCGGCGACGAACTCCTCCTTGAGCTCGAGCCCGACGACGAAGAAGAAGATCGCGAGCAGGCCGTCGGCCGCCCACGACCCGACGCTCAGCTCGAGGTGCAGGGCCTCGGGGCCGAAGCGCAAGTCGCGGACCGCGCTGTAGAGCGCGGACGCGGGGCTGTTGGCGACGATCAGGGCGAGGAGGGTCGCGGTGAGCAGGAACGCTCCGCCGACCGTGTCCTTCTGGAGGGTCTGGCGGAGTCCCCGCCAGATCGAGTGGGGGGCCTGATCGGCGGGCAGGGGCTGGTGCGGCATGAGGGGTTCCGTCCGGAGGGGTGGGTGAGCGCGGGGACGCGGCCGCGGGCTCCGGAGGAGGGGCGGTCGCGGGTCAGCCTCGCGGCGGGGGGCAGCCGGCGATCTCGCCGTGCGCGTTCGTCCCCCACGAGCTGAGCCATCCGTTCGTGCCCGAGGCGCGCTTGGTCAGCAGCAGCCGGGTCGGGTACGCCACGGCGGCGCGCGCGCGGGCGCGGCTCAGCGGAGGGAGGGTCAGGGGCACCGGACCAGGGTACCGGTGGCACCCGCGAGGGGGCCGGGTGTGCACGAGCGCTCGGAGGAGGAGCCGTCTCTCCCGCTGCCGAGCCTCCCCGCCCCGTCCGCTCAGGGGACCTCGTGCCCCGGGCCCGACTGCCCGCCGAGCAGCGGGCGCAGCGCGGTCGCGACGGCGTCGGCGCGCTCCTCGCCGCCGAACCAGGCGTTGCCCGCCCGCACGAGCGGGTAGGCGGCCGCGAGGAGGTCGCGCCCCGCCGGGGTCAGGGCGATCCGGGAGTGACGGCCGCGGCCGCGCTCGGCCCCCCGGTCGAGCAGGCCCCGCTCCGCCAGCCCGGCGACCAGGGCGGTCATGCTCTGCGGGCGGACGCCGACGGCGCGGGCGAGGTCGGCCTGCGTCAGCCCGTCGGCCGCCGAGAGCTGTGCCAGCACGCCGAACTCGACCGGGCTGAGCCCGACCGGCGCGAGCGCGTCGCCGACCCGCCTCGCCAGGTCGCGGGCGGCGCGGATGACCGTCCAGGCGGCGATCGCGTCGACGTCGTCGCGGGTCAGGGAGAACTCCGAGGACATGGACCGAGCGTAGCGGCGTAGTCTTCGAGTATCAGTTAGTTGATACCGAGGAGGAATCATGAGCGATGTGATCGCGATCACCGGAGTCACCGGCGACGTCGGCGGCAAGACCTTCGAGCGGCTCGTGGCGGCCGGCGCGCCCGTCCGCGCGATCGTCCGCCGGCCCGAGCAGGCGGCGGCCCTCGCGGCCCGCGGCCTCGACGCACGGATCGCCGACCTCGGCGACGGGGCCGCGCTGACCGCCGCCCTCCGGGGCGCCGACCAGCTCTTCCTGGTCACCGCCGCCACCCCGCGCCAGGCCGAGCACGGCGCCACCGCCGTCCGCGCCGCCCAGGAGGCGGGCGTCCGCGCGCTCGTGCAGCTCTCCGGCGGCGACGCGGCCGAGCACTCGCCGCTCCCCTGGGGCCGCGCGATCTGGCGGACCGACGAGCGGGTGCGCGCCTCCGGGCTGCCCGCGACGATCCTCCACGCCTCGGGCTTCCTGACGAACCTCGAGCCCTCGGCGCCCGCGATCTCGCGCGGTCTGCTCCCGCAGACGATGGGGCGCGGCGTCATCCCGTGGATCGACACCGCCGACATCGCCCGGGTCGCCGCGCACGTCCTCGAGGCGGGAGGGCACACCGGCGCCGAGCCCGTCCTCACCGGACCGGCCCTGCTCGACGGACCCGGCGCCGCCCGCGAGCTGACCGCGGGCCTGGGGCGGCGCGTCCGCTACCTGCACCTGCCCAGCCGCGTGTTCGCCGGGGTCCTGCGCCTCGCCGGCATGTCCGCGTGGCAGGCGGAGGGGCTCCGCCGGCAGTTCGGAGTCGTCGCCCGCCGCGGCCTGGACGGCGTCGACGTGCTCACCGACGAGGTCGAGCGGATCACGGGGACGCCGGCCCGCTCGACGGCCGACTGGGCGCGGTCCCGCCGCTCCGTGCTCCTCGGACGGGAGCAGCCGCGACCCCTGCACGCTCCACCCGGCACCGGTACCCCTACCCGTGGATCCGCCGCAGGCGCATCGTAGGGCTGTGAAGCAGATCCAGTACGCCGGCGCGACCTTCCAGGTGGGGGACGCGGTCGCCGACGCACTCGTCTCCTACGCCTCCGGGCTCGCCGCCCACGGCCGCACCGACAGTGTCGAGCTCCCCGTGCTCGGCGGCGACGGCCACGCGACGGTCGTGACGCTGCTGCTCAACTCCGCGACGAGCCTCTTCGTCTCCGGCGCCGCAGGCCTCCTGCCCGGGCTCGACGAGAAGGCCGTCGCCGCCGACCTCCGCCAGCGGACGCAGTGGCTGGACGCGGTCCCGGCGGTCACCGCCGTGGAGCCGAGCGCTCCGGAGGACCTGATCTGGCTCGAGTTCCCGGAGGTCGCGGCCCTGATGGACCCCGAAGCCGGCGCCCACTCCCCCGCGACGCTCCACCTCGTCGAGCACTCGCCGCGGCGCGACTCCCTCGTCTTCACCGTCGTCTACGTCAGCACCCTCGACCGCGACCTGGGCTCGGGGGAGATCCGCCGGCTGCTCGAGACGAGCCGCCGCAACAACGTCGAGCACGGAGTCTCGGGGATGCTCGTCTTCCGCGGCCGCCGCGTGATGCAGCTGCTCGAGGGCGAGGAGTCGGACGTGCGCTCGCTCTACGCGCGGATCCTCGCCGACCCGCGGCACGAGGGAGTGGTCACCGTCTGGACCAGCGTGCACGAGCAGCGGCGCTTCCCGGACTGGTCGATGGGCTTCGACGAGCTCGACCTGCCCGTCGAGAGGCCCGCCTCCTGGCCCGAGCCGGACCTTCCCGAGCAGTCGATCGACGCGGTGGCGGACGACTACCTCCGCCGCCGGTCGGAGGCGCTGCGGAGCGCGCTGGTGAGCAGCGACCCCCTCGTCGCGAGCCTCGCCGTCATCCTGCACGGGCACCGCCCCGAGCGCGTCCTCGAGGGCGGCGCCGGAGTGCGGCTGCGCTGCGCCGAGTGCCGCGCCTTCGACGCCCACGACGGGTACGACTCCTACCCCTGCGCGACCGCGAGGACCGCGATCCAGGCGCTCGAGGCGGCCTGACGCGAGCCGGGCGGCCGTGCGGGATCACCGTCCCGGGCGCTCCGGGCGCACCCCCCTTCCGCGGGTCTGCGCAAGCCCGTCCGCTCACCCCGGCGCGCCCCTAGGGTGAGGCCATGACCGATCCCGGCGCGGCCCGCCACGACGTCCTCATCATCGGCGGCGGCAACGCCGGACTCTCGACCGCGGGACGGCTGCGGCGCTCCGGAGTGGACGACGTCGCGGTGATCGAGCCCCGGTCGACCCACGTCTACCAGCCGATGCTCTCCCACGTCGCGGGCGGCACCGCACCCGCCTCCGCGGCGACCCGGCCCCAGGGCTCGGTGACGCCGAAGGGAGTCGTCTGGATCCAGGACCGCGTCGAGACGATCGACCCGGTCGCGCACACGGTCACTCTCCTCTCCGGCCGCACCGTCGGCTACGGGCAGCTCGTCGTCTGCCCCGGGATCCAGAAGGACTGGGCCGCGGTCCCCGGGCTCCAGGAGGCGATGGACTCGCCGTTCGGAGTGTCCAACTACGAGTACGAGTACGCCCGCAAGGCGTCGCAGGTGCTCCGCGAGGTCCGCTCCGGCACCGTCGTCTTCACGCAGCCCGGCGGCCCCGGCACCTGCTCCGGCGCCTCCCAGAAGCCGATGTACCTCGCCTGCGACTACTGGCGCGCGACCGGCGTCCTCGACCGCATCCGCGTCGTGCTCGTCGTGCCGACCCCCACTCTGTTCGGGATGCCGCTGATCGACTCCGAGCTCGAGCGGAAGGTGGCGGAGTACGGGATCGAGGTCCGCTACGGCCGCGAGCTGGTCGAGGTCGACGCGGCCGAGCGGCGGGTCGTCCTCGCCGTCGACGAGCGCGCGACCGCCCTCCCCGGCCCCGACCGCGCGCGGCGCTCGACCGACGGCCCGCGCGAGACGCTGTCGTACGACGTGCTGCACGCCGTGCCCCCGCAGTCGGCCCCCGACTGGCTGGCCGGCACCGGACTGGCCGCCGAGGGCGACGAGGGCGGCTTCGTCGAGGTCGACCCGCTGACCCTGCGGCACCCGCGGTTCCCCGACGTGTGGGCGCTCGGCGACGCGGCGGCCACGGTCAACTCGAAGTCCGGAGGAGCACTGCGCCAGCAGACCACCACGCTCGCGAAGAACCTCGTCGCCGCGCAGAAGGGCCGCCCGCTCCCCCGCGTGTACAACGGCTACTCCGTCTGCCCCTTCGTGGTCTCGCGGTCGAGCGTGGTGTTCGCCGAGTTCGACGACCGCTACCGCCCGAAGCCGACCGTCCCCTTCTGGACGGGCCTGGCGAAGGAGCGGCGCCTCACCTACCTCGCCGACCGCCGCGTCCTGCCGTGGGTGTACTGGAATCTGATCCTGCAGGGACGGGCCTGAGCGTCCTCTTCCGGACATGTCCGGAAGAGGCGCTTGCCGCTGCCGGAGGCGCTCCCGAGACTGAGGGGTCGGCACCACCGTCCGACGTGCCCCCTCGTCTCCTGGAGGACCCGATGCGGCCCAGCCCGACTCCCGACCGCTCCGGCACCGCGCGATGACGACCGCGCAGGACTGGGGGCCCTCGACCGACGCGGACTCCGCCGGCGGTCCGCCCGCGTCGCGGAGGCAGCGCGTGCGCGCCTGGATGCGCGGCGGCTCCTTCGGGCCGACCGGCCTCACCCGGCGCGGCTGCCTCCTGGTGCTGGCGTCGGTGCTCGTGGTGGCGGTGCCGGTCGTCGCGCTGACGCTCGCGCATGTCGATCCGCACGCGTCGCTCAAGGTCTGGATCCTGGCGATCATGCTGATCGCGCTGGTCGGAGCGCTGCTCCGGGTCGTCGCCGACGCCGGTCCGGACCCGCAGGCCGACCTCGACCGCGCGGGCAAGGCGGTCGGAGCAGTGGCCGCGGCCTACACGGCGCTGGCCGTGATCATCGACTGGGGGATGCTGCACCTCTGAGGCGCGGTCAGCGGGCCTCGTCGCGCGGGTCGTCCGTGCCGTCGGGAGCGCTGCCGATCACGTCCGGTGTGCCGCCGGTGCCGCCCTGCGCGCTCCCGGTCCCGCCCTGCGCCGCTCGCTCGTCCTCGCGCCGGCTGAGCCAGCCCGGGCCCTCGCGCCGCAGCCGCTCCGCCTCCGGACTCGGGACGGGCGGCGCCGCCGGCCGCCGCAGGAGCCGCACCTGCCGGACCGCGCCGAGCACCACTCCGGCGCCGAACAGCGGCAGGCCGAGCAGGAGCACCAGCCACAGCGGCGCGTGCCGGCGTCCGCCGCCGACGACCGCGCCGAGATCCCAGCCCGCGTCCGCCGCCAGCCAGAGCATCCCCGCCACGAAGACGGCGCTCACCAGCGAGAGCGCCCAGGGCTGCGCGAGGAGGAGCGCCTGCGCGCGCTCCGTGCGGAAACCCTTCGCCATGCGCCGATCCTAGGCGGGCGTCAGCCGGCGAGGATCCGGTCGACCAGCCCCTGCGCGTCGCCCTCCGCGGGAACGATCTGCACGGTGTCGCCCTCGATCGGCTGCATGACGGAGAGCGCAGACTCGACCCGGTCGCCCACGCGGAGGAGGAGCCGGGCGTCGGCCCCCTCGTCGATGGCCGCCTGGGAGCCGCGGCGCAGGAGGGCGGCGCCCGCCTCGTCGAACCGGACGTCGACGGCCCCCGTGCTCGGATCGGCCTCGACCGCGGCGACGCCCGCGCGGGTGAAGTCCTCGGGATCGACGAGGACGTCCTGCCCGCCGACCGGGACGCACTGCGGATCGGAGCCGGGCTCGCAGAGCGCCGAGACGGCGACCCCGAGGCCGCCGACGGGCTCCGGAGTGGCGGACGGGGACGCCGCGGGCGACGACCCGGCGGAGCAGCCGGTCAGGGCGAGCAGGAGGAGCGCGGCGGCTCCGGGGGCGGTGCGGCGGATCACGGGATCTCCTCGGGTCGCGTCGGAGCGCGCCACGATACCGAGGCTCCGGCGCTGCGGCCACTCGGCGGCACGGCTCGGGCGGAGCGGCTGCGGGCGGAGCGGCCGGTCCGCGGCACGGCCTGGGCGGGCGGCGGCGGCCCGCCCTCAGAGCCGGACGACCAGCTTCACCGCCGACACACCCTCGTGCAGCCGGTCGAGGGCGGGCTGCAGCGCGGCGAGCCCCTCACCCACCACCTCGGGCGCCGGGGCGCAGACGTGACGGCCCTCGGCGAGCGCCGCCGGCAGGTGGTCGCGCCACAGCATCGGCCCCACCTCGTTCGTCGTCAGCGAGCCGCCCCAGACGAAGCGGGCGCGGATGCCGCGGCGACGGGCCGCGATCTGCAGCGCCGCGGTGCCGCCGACCAGGCGCAGCATCGTCCGCACGAAGGCGGCGCTGACACCGCGCCGGCGCGGGAGCGAGCCGAACGAGACGGAGGGGCTGGCCAGGGCGACGCGTCGCGCTCCGGTGCCCGCGGCCACCGCCACCGACGGGGCACCGGAGCCCGTCCCGATCGCGAGCACCCCCGCGACCTCGTGGCCCGCGAGCGCCGCCACCAGGTCGGCGACGACGGTGGGGCTGCGGTAGTCGAGCACGATCTCGGCGCCCAGCTCGCGCATCCGATCGTGGTTGCGGGGCGACGCGGTCGTCGCCACGCGGTGCCCGGAGGCGACGGCGAGCTGGATCGCGTTGCTCCCCACGCTCGTCGTCCCGCCCCAGACCACGACCGTCCTGCCCGTCGGCCGGACCGGGACGCTCGGGTGCGGCAGGGCGAGGTGGTCCCGCTGGAACAGCGCCGTCGCCGCCGTCGAGACCGCGAGCGGCAGCACCGCCGCCTCCTCGAAGCCCAGCCGGTCGGGGATCGGCGCCGCCAGGTCCTCGCGCACGACCGTGTACTCCTGGAAGGCGCCCTCGTCGCGGTTCCGCCGCCCGCGCTCCATCCCGACCGCGTACGCGACGACCCGGTCGCCGACGGCGAAGCGCGTCACTCCAGGGCCGACCGCCTCGACCACTCCGGCCACGTCCTCCCCGAGCACCGCCGGGTACGGCACCCACCGGAACATCAGATCGCCCGTCCACTGCTTCATCTCGTCGACCGGATTCACGGCCAGGGCGCGGTTGCGCAGCAGGACCTCCCCCGGACCGGGGACGGGCATCGGAGCGGGGCGGACGACGAGGTCGGCCCGCGGGGCGGTCAGCAGGGCGGCGGCGTTCTCGGGCACGGGCGGCTCCAGTCGGAAGTGATGGCAGGACGTGTCGTCACACTACTCCCGATGACACGTCGTGTCGTCAGCTATCCTGGGCGGATGTCACGCTGGGCCCCCGACGCCGCCCTCCGCCTCGAGCAGGCGGCGATGGAGCTCTTCGCCGAGCACGGCTACGCGGGCACCACCGTCCCCGCGATCGCGGAGCGCGCCGGGCTCACCACCCGCACCTTCTTCCGCCACTTCGCCGACAAGCGCGACGTCCTCTTCCTCCGCGAGCGCGAGTTCCCCGAGATCGTCGGCCGCCTGCTCGCCGGCGCCCCCGCCGGCCTCGCGCCGATGGACCTCGTGATGCACGGCCTCGAGGCGGCCGCCTCGGGCGACCTCCAGACCTGGCGCGCTCCGATCGCCGCCCGCCGTGCCGTCGTGCGCTCCGAGTCGCAGCTGCGCGAGCGCGAGCTCCTGAAGTCGGCCGCCCTCGCCGAGAGCATGCGCTCCGCCCTCGTCGACGCCGGAGTCGCGCCGGAGGACGCGGCCCTCGCCGCCCTCGCGGCCTCCGCCCTCTTCGACCTCGCCCTGGAGCGCTGGCTCGCCGCGCCCGAGGGCTCCCTCCTGGTCGACGTCCTCCGCGCCGAGCGCGCACGCCTCGGCGCGCTGCTCGCGCGCTGACCCGCACGACGCTGTCGAGGCGTCGCGAACGGTCGTCCTCCGCGGCGGGAGGCGACCGTTCGCGACGCCTCGGACCGGCGAGCGGGGGACGATCCGCTCAGAGCGCCCAGGGGAAGGCGGGGGCGTTCGAGCGGGCGCCCTGCGCGGCCTTCGAGCGGCCGGGCTCGCCGAGCTCGGCGAGCAGCGCCTCCGACTCGCCGACGAGGACCGCGAGCGCGCCGGGCGTGAACCAGTCGGGGCGCAGGGCGAACAGGAGGTCCTCGGTCGCCGTGTTGCCGCTGGCGCCCGGTGCGAAGGGGCAGCCGCCGAGGCCGCCGAGCGCGCCGTCGACCACCGCGGCCCCGGCCTGCACGGCGGCGATCGCGTTCGCGACGCCCGAGCCCCAGGTGTCGTGGCCGTGGAACACGATCTCGCGGGGCGGGGTCTCCGCGGCCACGCGTGAGACGAGCGACGCCACCTGGCCGGCGTGCGCCTGACCGAGCGTGTCGCAGACGACCACGTCGGCCGCTCCCTCCGCTCGCGGGTCGCGCGCGATCGCGAGCACGCGCTCCGGGTCGACCGGGCCCTCGAACGGGCAGGTGAAGGAGGTGGCGATGCACAGCTGGATCCGCCCGCCGACGCTCTCGGCGAGCGCGACCGCCTCCGGCATCGCGGCCATGCTCGCCTCGGTCGGCCTGCCGACGTTGGCGAGGTTGTGCGAGTCGGACGCCGAGAAGCAGTACTGGAAGCGGCGCGCCCCCGCGGCGGCCGCGCGCTCGACGTGGCGCGGAGTCGCGACCCACACCCAGCACCGCTCCAGCTCCTCGGGAGTGAGCGCGGCGATCACGTCGAGGGTGTCGGCCATCGGAGGGACGAGGTCGCCGCGCGCGAGCGAGCCGATCTCGAGCTCGGGCACTCCCGCGGCGAGCAGCGTGCGCGCGAGGTCGACCTTGCGCTCGGTCGTCAGGAGCTTGCCGGTGAGCTGCAGGCCGTCGCGGAGGGTGACGTCTCGCAGGCGCGCGGAGGCGAGCGCGGTCACCGGCCGGCCTCCTCGGCAGCGGCGGCGGAGGGAGCAGCTGCAGCAGCAGCGGCCGGAGCTGCAGCAGCAGCCCCGCCGGCGGAGGGAGCAGCGGGACCGGTCCGCCGGAGCATCCCCAGCACCTCCTCGGTGTCCTGGCCCAGGTCGGGCGCGAGCGAGCGGATGGGGAGGGAGCGGCCGCCGAGCACCGGCACGATCCCCGGGAAGCCCACGCCGCGCAGAGTGCCGCCGGCGTCCTCGACGTCGAAGGCCTGGATCATGTCGCGCGCCGCGTACTGCTCGCTCGCGCTGATGTCGGCGGCCGTGTAGATCGGGCCGGAGGGGACGCCCTCGTCGTCGAGGACCGCGAGCGCCTCGGCGGCGGTGCGGCCCGCCGTCCACGCGCCGATCGCGGCGTCCAGCTCGTCGCGCCGGGCCCAGCGCTGCTCGTTCGAGGCGAGCGCCGGGTCCTCGCCCAGGTCGGCGCGGCCGATCACCGCCATCAGCCGCTGGAAGATCGCGTCCGCGTTCCCCGCGATCACGATGCTCGCCCCGTCGGCGCAGGTGTAGGCGTTGGTCGGGGCGATGCCCTCCATCCGCCCGCCGACGCGCTCCCGGACGATGCCGTGCGCCTGGTAGTCGGGGATCAGCGACTCCGTCATCGAGAACATCGCCTCGTGCAGCGCCACGTCGACGACCCGCTCCGCCAGCGGTGCCGGATCCAGCCCCGCGGAGCGGCGGGTCTCGCGCTGGAACAGCGCCATCATCACTCCGTAGCCCGCGTACAGCCCGGCTATCGAGTCGCCGATCGAGACGCCGACGCGCACGGGCGGCCGATCCGGGTCGCCGACCAGCTCGCGGAACCCGCCCATCGCCTCCGCGACCGCCGCGAATCCGGGCCGGGCCGACAGCGGGCCGGTCTGCCCGAACGCGGAGATGCGGCCGATCACGATGCCGGGCCGGGCCCCGTCGAGCACGTCCGGTCCGATCCCCCAGCGCTCGAGCGTGCCGGGCCGGAAGTTCTCGAGCACCACGTCGCACTCGGCGACCAGGCGGCGGACGGCGTCGCGCCCCTCGTCCGTGCGCAGGTCGAGCGCGATCGAGCGCTTGTTGCGGTTGATCGTGTGGAAGAGGAGCGAGGTCTCGGACCCCTCGTGCAGCCGCCAGCGGCGCAGCTCGTCCCCCGTGCCGGGCCGCTCCACCTTGATCACCTCGGCGCCGAAGTCGGCGAGCAGCCGGCCCGCGGTGGGCGCCGCGATGAAGTTGCCGAGCTCGAGGACGCGGACGCCCGCGAGCGGGAGGGGTGCGGTCATGGCACGGCCTTTCGCTCCCGTCGAGGCTAGCGCGGAGGACGGCGCCACCCCCTGCCCTCACGCGGACGCCCGACCTACACTTGCCGGACATCATGCGCAGACACACCCTCACTCCGCGACCGGACTGGCGAGCCCGCTGCGACGAGATCGGCTTCAGCTTCTACGACCTCCCCTCCGAGGGCGGCCGCCCCTACTGGAACGAGTCCGCGGCCTACTCCTTCGAGCCCGCCGAGATCGACCTGCTCGAGCGCACGACCTCGGAGCTCTTCGACCTCTGCATGGAGGCGTGCGAGCTCGTGGTGCGGAAGGGCCGCTTCGCCGAGTTCGGCATCCCGCCCCGCTTCCACGAGCTGGTGCGCACCTCGTGGGACGAGGACGACCCCACGGTCTACGGCCGCTTCGACCTCGCCTACGACGGCGCGGGCGCGGTGAAGCTGCTCGAGTTCAACGCCGACACCCCGACCTCGCTGGTCGAGACCGCCGCGGCCCAGTGGCAGTGGCTCGTCGAGACGAAGGGGCCCGACGCCGACCAGTTCAACAGCCTGCACGAGCAGCTCGTCGAGCAGTGGCGCCACCTCCGCCTCGAGCGCTGGAGCCTCGACGAGGGCGCCCGGCTGCACCTCGCGTCGCTGCACGACTCCGGAGACGGCGAGCTGATCGTCGAGGACGCCGACACCGTCGCCTACATGGCCGAGACCGCGGCGCAGGCCGGCTTCGACCCCAAGCTGATCTTCGTCGAGGACATCCGCTACGAGCTCGACGGCGCCGGCTTCCTCGACGGCGACGGCGAGCCGATCCGCCACGTCTTCAAGCTGTACCCGTGGGAGTGGATGCTCGGCGAGCAGTTCGGCGGCCTGCTCCTCGACCGGCGCGAGCGCACCCGCTGGGTCGAGCCGGCGTGGAAGCTCCTGCTCAGCAACAAGCAGCTGCTGGTGGTGCTGTGGGAGATGTTCCGCGGCCACCCGAACCTGCTGCCCGCCTCCGTGCATCCGCTGCCCGGCACCGCCCAGGTGCGCAAGCCGCGCCTGGGCCGGGAGGGCGCCAACGTGACGGTCCTCGACGCCGACGGCTCGGTCGTCGCCGAGAACGGCGGGAGCTACGGCGCCGAGGGCTTCATCCACCAGGAGCGCGCCGAGCTGGCCCGGGTCGACGGGAAGACCGTCGTCATCGGCAGCTGGATCGTCGGCGAGACCCCGGCCGGCATCGACGTGCGCGAGACGAGCGGCCTGATCACCGGCGACCTGGCGGAGTTCGTCCCCCACTACATCGAGGGCGGACGGAGCGACGGGGCCGCGACGGACGCGGACGCCGCGTCGGCCGCCTCCCGCCCCGAGCACGGCGCCACCCGACCAGCCGGTGGCACGAGTGCTGATCGGACCATCGCCGCAGGACGGAG
>NZ_PSVI01000030.1:0-45802 GCF_002931415.1 Rathayibacter sp. AY1E8 | reverse complement strand
CGGCTCGGCCCTTCGCTGTCGCGGGAGGGCGGGTGGTCTCCGCTGAGGGTGCGGTCGGCGCCGGCGCCTGCGACGGCGCGGGGCACGGGCCGCGGCTGCGCCGGCGGGAGCGGGGAGAGCGGGGGAACGGGGCAGCGGTCAGCGGGGGGAGACCGCGAAGGAGTGCAGGGCGAGGGCGTCGCTCAGGCGGGCGGCGACGCGGGCGCCGCGGACGCTGGTGCCCTGGGGGTCCAGCGGCGGGCTGACGACGGCGGCGCCGAGGCGGCCGGGAGCGGAGAGGACGAGGGCGCCCGAGACGCTCGACTTGGCGGGGACGCCGACCGCGCGCATCCAGCGGCCCGAGCCGTCGTAGACGCCGCACGTCGCCATGACCGCGACCACGTCGCGCGCGACCGACGCCGGCACGACCCGCTCGCCGGTCCCCGGGTGCACGCCGCCGAACGCGAGCGTCGCGCCCATCGCGGCCAGGTCGCGGACGTCGACCAGCACGGCGCACGCCCGGGCGTACGCGGAGACGGCGTCGTCGGCGCTGCGGTGCAGGGTGCCCTCCGCCCGCATCAGGTGCGCGAGGGCGTGATTCCGGTCGCCGAGGAGGTGCTCGTCGGCGGCGACGCTCTCGTCGACGGAGAGCGGGCGGCCGGCGAAGGCGGAGAGGCCGCGGAGGATCCGCTCGCTCCGGCCGTCGGCGTCGCCGCCGTCGACCAGGGCGGCGGTCAGCAGCGCTCCCGCGTTGACCATCGGGTTCGGCGGGCGCCCGGTGCCGCTCTCGAGCGTGAGGGCGTCGAAGGCCTCGCCGGTGGGCTCGATGCCGACGCGGTCGAGCGCGTCGCCGCCGGTGTCGAGGAGCGCGAGCGCGAACAGGAACGGCTTCACGGCCGACTGGATGCTGAACCGCGACTCCGCGTCGGCGCTCGCGCGGACGGACCCGTCGGGCAGGACGAGCGCGATCGCGCAGAGTCCCGGGTCGGCGTCCGCGAGCGCGGGGATGCTGTCGTCGACCTCGCCCCCGTCGTCCGGCAGCACCTCCCGGCGCAGCGCCTCGAGGTCGAAGGCCAGGGGATCGGGGAGGGGGCTCATCCGTCCACTCTGTCAGGGCGGGGAGCCCGTCGCGTCCCGGGCCTCAGACGAGCCCGAACTCCGTGTCCAGCGCGTCCAGCTCCGCGGCGAACGACGCGCGCAGACTCTCCTTCTCGTCGGCGGGCAGCCAGGAGGCCTCCGCTCCGGTGAGCGCCATCGCGCGCAGCTGCGCGGCGGTCGCACCGATCGGGCCGGCGGCGAGGCGGTACTCGTCGGCGAGCGTGGTCGGGAACACCCCGGGATCGTCGGAGCAGGGCACGACCCGCAGTCCCGCGTCGAGCATCGCCCGGATGGACGCGCGCCGCCAGGGCCGCCAGGAGCGGCGCGAGGTCGCCGAGGCGACGGTGAACACGACGCCCCGCTCGCGGACGCGCTCGACGACGGCGGGGTCCTCGAGGACGAAGTAGCCGTGGTCGATCCGGTCGCAGCCCAGCAGATCGAGGCAGGTCGTCGTGTCGGCCGCGGTCGGGGCGTGCTCGGAGGAGTGGGCGGTCCGGCCCAGGCCGGCCTCCGCGGCGAGGCGGTAGGCGTCGGCGAAGCGCTCGGGCGGACCCGCCGTCTCGAGGTTGTCGAGCCCGATCCCCGCCACGTACTCGTGGGGGTGGCGGACGACCTCGCGGACCAGCTCGAGCGCCTCCTCCCCGCTGCGGCCCGCGGCCTGAGCCGGGACGGTTCCCGACGGGGCCCGCGGGTCCGCGCGGCTCCGGGAAGCCGGACGCGGTCCCGCGGGTCGGACGCCGCTACGCCGTGAGCGCGACCGCCGTCCACGAGACGGGCGGGAGGGTCAGCGTCAGCACGCCGTCCTCGAGCGTCGCCGTGGCCTCGCGCAGGCGCACGCGGTTCTGGTCGTCACGCGTGTTCTTCGCGTAGGGGTCCTCGTCGAACAGGGCCAGCGCCTCCGCGATGCTCGAGACTCCGAGGCCGCTGACGTCGACGGTGACCTCGATCGGCTCCGTCTGCGACCGGTTCACCAGGAAGACGGCCGCGCGGCCCTCGTCGACGGTGGCGACGGAGTCGATGAGCGGAGCGTCGCCGTGACGGGCGGTCGAGTAGGTCCCCGCGTCGATCCGGGGGCGCAGCACCGAGCCGGAGGCCAGGCGCGCGGTGGTCGAGAACGGGAAGAACGTGGTCTGGCGCCACGCGGCTCCGCCCGGCTCGGTCATGATCGGCGCGATCACGTTGACGAGCTGCGCGAGGGAGGCGGAGGTGACCCGGTCGGAGTTCTTCAGCAGCGTGATCATCAGGTTGCCGAGGACGACGGCGTCGGCGACGGAGTAGACGTCCTCGAGCAGGCGCGGGGCGTAGGCCCACTCGCGGGTGCTCTGGTCGCCCTCGGCGTCGGCCTTCTCCTTGGCCTGCCACTCCTCGAGGTACCAGACGTTCCACTCGTCGAAGGAGAGCTTGATGTCCTTCGTCTTCTTGAGCTTGAACTTCACGTGGTCCACGGTCGCCGCGACGGTGGCGATGAAGTACTCCATGTCGAGGGAGGAGGCGAGGAAGGAGCCGAGGTCTCCGTCGTACTCCTGGTAGTAGGCGTGGCACGAGACGTACTCGACGTCGTCGTACGCGTGCTCGAGGACCACGCGCTCCCACTCGCCGAAGGTCGGCATCGACGAGCTCGACGAGCCGCAGACGACCAGCTCGAGCGAGGGGTCGGCGATCTTGAGGGCCTTGGCGGTGCGGGAGGCGAGCTTGCCGTAGTCGTCGGCGCTCATGTGGCCGACCTGCCAGGGGCCGTCCATCTCGTTCCCGAGGCACCACATGCGGATGTCGTAGGGCTCGGTCCCGCCGTTGGCGATGCGCTGGTCGGCGAGAGCGGTGCCGGCCGGTCCGTTGGCGTACTCGAGGACGTCGAGCGCCTCGAGGACGCCGCGGGTGCCGAGGTTGACGGCGTACATGATCTCGCTGCCGGTCAGCTCCGCCCACTTCGCGAAGTCGTCCAGCCCGACCTCGTTGGTCTCGAGCGAGTGCCAGGCCAGGTCGCGGCGGCGGGGGCGCTCGGAGCGCGGGCCGACGCCGTCCTCCCAGCGGTAGCCCGAGACGAAGTTGCCGCCGGGGTAGCGGATCGTCGTGGTGCCCAGCTCCTTGACCAGCTCGACCACGTCGAGGCGGAAGCCGTCCTCGTTCGAGGCGGGGTGGCCGGGCTCGTAGATGCCGTCGTACACGCAGCGGCCGAGGTGCTCGACGAATGAGCCGAAGAGGCGCGGAGTGACGGGGGCGACGACCGCGGCGGGGTCGAGGCTGATGCGCGCGGTGGCGGCGGGGGCGTCGGTCATGAGGGCCTTTCGGGCTTCGGGCTCCCGCAGCGGGCTCGGCGGCGAGCGGTCTTTCTAACGTTGTACACGATGGTCCGCCCCGCCTCCGCTGCTGTCAAGAGCGGCACGGGCCCCACCCGCCTCGCTGCGCCGCTGCCGAGGTCGGCAGACCTCCTCGCGCGTCGGCCCTCCCCGCCGCCGCTCAGCGCACCTGTGCTCGACTGGGCGGGTGCCCTCCTCCGATGCCGTCACCGACGCCTGCTCCGAGCTCGCCGACCGCGCCGACGCCCTCGCGGCGTCGCATCCCCGCCCGCGCGCGTTCCTCGCGGCCGTCGCGAAGGACGTCGCCGGCATCCGCAGCGCCCCGCTCGGCGCTCTCGACCTGGCGCACGGCGGCCGCAACCGGGTCCGGGGGAAGGGCTTCCGCCGCCCCTACGACGACGGCACCCGCGGCCAGGCCCGCCACTTCGCCGGCGTCGCGGGCGCCACGCTGTACCTCGGCGGCCCGCTCGCGCACCTGTTCCTCCGGACCGTCGGCGGCGACGTCCGCGGCTCGGCCGACGACCGGCTGACGAGGCGGGCCGTGGAGTGGAGTCGGCTCCTCCGCCGCGGCGAGCTGGCCGTCGCGGACGCGGGAGCGTGGATCCGCCGCGAGATCTGCGGCAGCGGGACCTGCGCCTAGGCTCCGGCCGACGCCCGGCCGACCGGCGGGTCCTCCGCGATCGGCCGGCCCGCGGTCGACTCCCGGGCGACCATGGTGAACGCCGCCTCGTGGAGCGTCCCGGGGCCGGTGCGGGTGCCCTCGATCCGGGCCTGCAGCACCTCGACCGCGGTGCGCGCGATCTCGTCGCGCCCCGAGTCCACGGTGGAGAGGCTGGGGGAGGAGTAGCCCGCCTCGTCGATGTCGTCGAAGCCGATCACCGCCACCTCCTCGGGCACGCGGACCCCCGCCTCCTGGAGCGCGCGGACCGCGCCGAGCGCGAGGGTGTCGTTGAGTGCGAACACGCCGTCGAAGTCGAGCCCGGAGGCGAGCACGCGGCGCATCGCCTCGGCGCCGCCGGAGCGCCGCCACGGGCCCGAGACGCCGATCATCCGCTCGTCGTAGGCGATGCCGGCCTCGGCGAGCGCGGCGCGGTAGCCCTCGAGGCGGAGCGACGCCGAGCTGACAGCGGCGTCGGGGTGCGTCCCGAGCGCCACGATCCGGCGCCTTCCGGAGGCGAGCAGGTGCGCGGTGGCCGCGTGCGCCGCCGCGGTGTTCTGCATGGTGACGTGGTCGACCAGCCCGGTGAAGATCCGCTCGCCGAGCAGCACCAGGGGGAAGCCGACCGCGAGCGCGTCCTCGTCGGCGAGGCCCAGCGGGCTGAAGAGCAGCCCGTCGGTGAGCTGCCGGCGCTCGCTCGCCAGCACGCTCCGCTCGCGCTCGGGGTCGCCGCCGGTCTGCTCGATCAGCACCGTCAGCCCGCGCTCGTCGGCGGCGCGCATCACGCTGTCGGCGAGCTCGGCGAAGTAGGGGAGGCTCAGCTCCGGCAGGGCGAGGCCGATCACGCCGGTGCGGCCGCGGCGCAGGCTCCGCGCGGAGAGGTTGGGCCGGTAGCCCAGCTGCGCGATGGCCGCCTGCACCCGGGAGCGGGTGGCCGGGCGCACGTGCGGATAGTCGTTGATCACGTTCGAGACGGTCTTGATCGAGACGTCGGCGGCGCGGGCGACGTCGTGCAGCGTGACGGCCACGGTCCTCCCTCCGCTCGGCCCTCACGCTACCCCGGGGCTCCGCTCCGGCCTGTCGCGGATCGACGCCGGGGCGGCATGCGGGCGGGGCGCGTCGCCGGAGCAGGACGCGCCCCGCGGCCGATCAGGTGTACCAGCTGGGCTCGGGGACGGTGTCGAGCAGGGCGAAGACGCCGACCTCGCGGCGCTTGTAGGGCAGCGGATCGTGCAGGGAGTGGGTGCGGAGGTTCCGCCAGTAGAGGTCGAGTCCGACCGAGCTCGCGGAGGCGCGGGCGCCGGTCAGCTCGAAGACGCGGGTCGCTGTCGCGAGGCCGTCCTCCACGATCCGCGCCTTGGCCGCGGCGATCCGCACGGCGATCTCGCCGCGGCGCCGAGGCGTCAGCTCCTCGCGCGGAGCGTGCAGCGCGGCCGAGAGCGCGGCCCCCGTCGCGTCGATCAGCGCCTCGTCGGCCCAGAGCCGGGACTGCAGGTCGCCGTATCCCTCGAGCACGTACCACTCGTCGCCGGCGCGCTCCTTGTCGTCGCCGCCGTACGGCCAGGCCCGGGTGCGCTCGCGGGTGTACTGCGCCGCGCGCTCGAGAGCTCCCTGCGCGATGCCGAGGTAGAACTCGGCGAAGACCTGCTGGATGACGGGCACGTTGAGGGTGTTGTAGACGAGCGGACGGTAGACCTTGTCGACGAAGCCGGCCGCCGCCGCCCACGGCACGCGGACGCCGCGGATCTCGACGGAGCCGGACTCGGTGAGGCGCTGGCCGAGGCTGTCCCAGTCGCGGCCGAAGACGATCCCCTCCTGATCGGTGGGCACGATCGCGAAGAGGTGGGTGTCCGTCCCCTCGAGCACCCCCTCGAGCACGGTCAGGTCGCTGACCACGCCGCCGGTCGAGAACGACTTGCGGCCGGTGAAGACCAGCTCGTCGCCCTCCTCCCGCACGGTGAGGTCGGAGTCGCGCGGGTTCACCGCGCCTCCGTAGAGGAGGTCCCCCTCGGTCGCGAGCTGCTCCACCGCGATGATCTGCTCAGGGGTCCCCACGAGGCGGGCCGCCCAGGCCCAGAGGTAGTGGTAGCCGAGCAGCTGGCCGATCGAGCCGTCGCCGCGCGCGACGGTGCGGACGACGCGGAGGGCGGTGGTCCACTCCTGGGCACCGCCGCCGTGCTCGGCGGGCCCGAGCAGCGTGACGAGGCCGGACGCCTTGAGCAGGGCGACCTCGGCGAAGGGGGCGGCGCCGGCGCGGTCGCGCTCGAGGGCGTCGGTCGCGAGCACGGCGGCGACCTCCTCGGCGCGGGCGAGCCAGGCGTCGGGGGAGTCGGGCCGGGGGGCGGTCGACCAGTGCTCGGCGGCGGCGCCGATCGTCGTCGCGGCGTCGGTGGTCGTGGGTGCGGTGGTGGTCACGGTGTCCTCGTCTCGTCGGGGGCGGTGTGCAGCGACTGTGCCAGGGGCGAGGGGGCCGGAGCGAGGCGCGTGTCGCCCCGTGTCCGCATGTGTCGGCGGATGACCGGCGGGCGCCTCCGCACGATTTTGACAATCGTTATCAATAGCCGTTAGCGTGGGGGCACCCGCCCGGCCCCTGACCCAGATCGGCTCACCGTGAAGACCCGCCTCCTCGCCCTCACCGCCCTCCTCGGCGGCACCGCGCTCGCCCTGAGCGGCTGCTCCGGAGCGGGCAGCGCCTCCGACAGCTCCTCCGCCGCCGCCGCGGGCGGGCCCGTGAAGGTCGTCGCGTCGACGAACGTCTACGGCGACCTCGTCTCGAACATCGGCGGCGACCTGGTCGAGGTGACCAGCATCATCGACAGCCCGGACAAGGACCCGCACGAGTACGAGGCCACCGCCCGCGACCAGCTCGCCGTGTCCGGCGCGACCCTCGTGATCGAGAACGGCGGCGGCTACGACCACTTCCTCGACACCATGATCAGCGCGGCCGGCACCGAGGCCCCCGTCATCACGGCCACCGTGATCGCCGGCCTGGAGGACGTCCACGACCACGCGGAGGAGGAGGAGTCGGAGGGCGCGCACGAGCACGCGGAGTTCAACGAGCACGTCTGGTACGACCTCTCGGTGATGAAGGAGGTCGCGGGGCGGATCGGCGACGAGCTCGCCGCGCTCGACCCCGACAACGCCTCCGCCTACTCCGCCAATCTCGCCACTCTCGACGAGGGGCTCGACGCCCTGATCGCCCGCGAGGGCGAGCTGAAGGGCACGCTCTCCGGCCGCTCCATCGCGATCACCGAGCCCGTCCCGCTGTACATGACCGACGCGCTCGGCCTGACCGACGCGACTCCCGAGGCCTTCAGCGAGGCGGTCGAGGAGGGCACCGACGTCCCCGCGACCACGCTCCAGGAGACGCTGGCGCTGTTCTCCGGCGAGGCCGTCGACGCGCTGATCTACAACGAGCAGACCGAGGGCGCGCAGACGGACGCGGTGCTCGACGCCGCGAAGGCCGCCGGGATCCCGGCCGTCCCCGTCACCGAGACGCTGCCCGAGGGCGACGACTACACCGGCTGGATGACCGCCAACCTCGACGCGATCGAGGGAGCCCTCTCCCAGTGAGCCACGACTCCCCGACCAGGCCCGTCTCCCCGGAGGCGGGCCCTTCGGCGTCCGTGCTGCGGCTGCGCGGCGCCGGCCTCCGCTTCGGCGACCGCGAGCTGTGGAGCGGCGTCGACCTCGACGTGCGCGCCGGCGAGTTCGTCGCGGTGCTCGGCGCGAACGGCTCCGGCAAGACGAGCCTCCTGCGCGCGGTGCTCGGCCAGCAGCAGCTGAGCGCGGGGGAGCTGCAGGTGCTCGGCGAGCCCGTGCACCGCGGCAACCGGCGCATCGGCTACATCCCGCAGCAGAAGCTCGCCGACGAGGGCACTCCGCTGCGCGCCCGCGATCTGCTCGGGCTCGGGATCGACGGCCACCGGTTCGGCCTGCCCCTGCCCTCCCGCTCCCGGCGCGCGGCCGTCGACGCGCTGCTCGAGGCCGTCGGCGCCACCGCCTTCGCCGACGCCCCCATCGGCAGCCTGTCCGGCGGCGAGCAGCAGCGCGTCCGCGTCGGCCAGGCGCTCGCGGGCGACCCGGCGCTCCTGCTCTGCGACGAGCCGCTGATCGCGCTCGACCTCGCCCACCAGCGGGCGGTCAGCGAGCTGATCGACCGGCACCGCCGCGAGCGGAACCTCGGCGTCCTCTTCGTCACGCACGACGTGAATCCGGTGCTCGGCATGGTGGACCGCGTGCTCTACCTCGCCGGCGGCCGGTTCCGGATCGGCACCCCCGACGAGGTCCTGCGCTCGGAGGTGCTCAGCGAGCTCTACGACGCACCCGTCGATGTGATCCGCGCCCGGGGCCGGGTCATCGTGGTCGGCGCCCCCGACCACTCGCACGTGCACGAGCACGAGGAGGGGCAGTCGTGACGGACGTCTGGTCGCAGATCTTCGACTTCTCCGACTACGGAGCGCTGCTGTCGCTCCTGATGAACTCGGTGATCGCCGGCGCGGTCCTCGGAGTGGTCGGCGGGCTCATCGGCGTCTTCGTGATGTCGCGCGACATGGCGTTCGCGGTCCACGGCATCAGCGAGCTCTCGTTCGCGGGGGCCTCCGCGGGGCTGCTGCTGGGCGTCGGCGTCGTCGAGGGATCGATCGTCGGCTCGCTGATCGCGGCGGTCCTGATCGGCGTGCTCGGCTCGCGCGCCCGCGACCGCAACTCGATCATCGCGGTGCTGATGCCGTTCGGACTCGGCATCGGCATCCTCTGCCTGGCCCTCTACCCGGGCCGCAGCGCGAACAAGTTCGGCCTGCTCACGGGTCAGATCGTCGCGGTCGACGACCCGCAGCTCGGGTGGCTGATCGGCATCTCGGTGGTCGTCCTCGTCGGTCTCGCGCTGATCTGGCGCCCCCTCACCTTCGCGAGCGTCGACGCCGACGTGGCGGCCGCGCGCGGCATCCCCACCCGGGCGCTCTCGATCGCGTTCATGCTCCTGCTCGGCCTCGCGGTCGCCGTCTCGGTGCAGATCGTCGGCTCGCTGCTCGTGCTCGCGATCCTGGTGACGCCGGCGGCCGCGGCGCTGCGCCTCTCCGCCTCGCCGGTGGTCGTGCCGCTGCTGAGCGTGCTCTTCGCCGTCGGCGCGCTGGTGGGCGGCATCCTGCTCGCGCTGGGCGGGTCGATCCCGATCAGCCCCTACGTGACGACGATCTCGTTCGCGATCTACGCGGTCTGCCGGATCATCGGCCGGAAGGGCGTCCGGCGCTCCCGGCTCGCCGTCGGCGGGGGGCGGTAGCGTGGCCCGGGTCGTGCGGAGTGGAGGTGGTCCAGTGGTCAAGCGCAACACGTGGCAGCGCGAGGCGGTGCGCGAGGCTCTCGGGCGTCGCGAGGACTTCGTCAGCGCCCAGGGCCTGCACAGTGCGCTGCACGCCTCCGGCTCGCCGATCGGGCTCGCGACGGTCTACCGCGCGCTCTCGGACCTGGCCGTGGAGGGCGAGGCCGACTCACTGCAGTCGCCCGAGGGCGAGAGCCTCTACCGCGCCTGCACGCCGGGGACGCACCACCACCACCTGATCTGCCGCCGCTGCGGGCTGACGGTCGAGATCGCGGCCGACGAGGTCGAGGAGTGGGCGCGCTCGGTCGCGTCGCAGAACGGCTTCACGGACGCGCACCACGTCGTGGACGTCTTCGGGCTCTGCGCCGCCTGCACCGCGGAGCTCGCCGAGGCCTGAGGCCGGTCCGGCCCGGAGCCCGTCCGCGGGCGACCCTCGCCCGGCGTCCGGCTCAGGCCGGGAGGAACACGCCGATCGACCGGTCCTTCACCACGGAGCCGGCGGGCAGCACCCGCCCGCTCATCGCGAGGTAGACGCCCGGCGGCAGCAGCTGCACGGCGGCCACCGCGGTGCCGAGGTTGAACGCGGCATCGCTGTCGAGCATCCGTGCGGGCTGCATCGCGCCGGTGAGGACGACCACCCGATCGCGGACGACGCCGAGGGCCTCGGCTGTCGCGGTCATCGTGTCGGTGCCGTGGGTGAGGACGATCCGGTCCTCCTCGGCGGCGAGCACCCGCTCGCGGATGAGGGCCCGATCGGCGTCGTCGAGCTCGAGGCTGTCCTTGGCGAGGACCTCCTCGACGCGGAACTCGAGCGTGGTGAGCACCGGGGCGAGCAGGCGCGGCACCATCGGGGCGCCGATCTCGAGCTCGCCCGCGAGCGAGTACTCCTTGTCGACGGTGCCACCGGTGGTGAGGACGAGGATGCGGTCAGTCACGCGATCAGACTAGGCGCCGCCTCCGACACCGGCACGTTCGTGCGCAGTGGCCGCGCCACGGCGGCGGCGGCGGCCCGCATCGGGAACGATGGAGCGCATGACATCCTCCTCCCCCTCCCTCCTCCGCACCGGCGCCAAGGTGCTCCTCGGCTCCGCCCTCCTCTTCGCGGGGGTGAGCCACCTCACCCGCAAGCGGGAGGAGTTCCAGGCGCAGGTGCCCGAGTGGGTGCCGCTGGACAAGGACGCGGTCGTGCTCGCCTCGGGCGTGGTCGAGATCGGCCTGGGCGCCTCGCTGGTGCTCGCGCGCCGACGGGCGCCGCTGGTCGGAGCCGCGGCCGCCGCCTTCTTCACCGCGATCTTCCCGGGCAACGTCTCGCAGTGGGTGACGCGGACGAGCGCCTTCGGCCTCGACACCGACCGCAAGCGCGCCGTGCGCCTCGCGTTCCAGCCGCTGCTGGTGGCGTGGGCGCTCTGGTCGACCCGGCGTCCGCGGGGCTGATCCCACTCGGCTGATGCCGCTCGGTGGGCGGCACGGCGCCGGCCGCGAGCGCGTGCCGTTCGCCGCCCGCCGCTGAGGATCCCCTCAGCCTCAGCCGCCGCCCTGCTGCGCCTCGGCCAGCAGCGGCGCGAGCAGCTCCTCGATCCGGCGCCGCGCCCCCTCGGCGTCGCCCGCGGCGATCGCCTCGACCAGCTCGGCGTGCTGGCGGGCGTGCACGTCCTCCTCGCCGACGACGTCCTCCTCCAGTACCGACTCGAACATGCCGGTGAGGCCGTCGTAGAGCTCGACGAACAGGTCGTTGTGAGTCGCGACGACGACGGCCCGGTGCAGCGCGGTGTCGGCGGCGATCCGCTCGGCGAGCTCCGGCGCCTCCCACGAGCGGGCCCTGCGGGCCAGCAGGGCGCGGAGGGCGGCGACGTCCTCCCCGGTGCGGCGCTCGGCCGCCAGCGCGGCCGTCGCCCCGTCGATCGCGAACCGCAGCTCGAGGCCCTCCCGGCGGGCGGCGCTCGGGATGCGGCGGCGCAGCGACTCGGCGAGCTGCGAGCGCGCGGTGACGAACGTGCCGCGCCCCTGCTCCCGCCGCACGAGGCCCGCCTGCACGAGGGCCTGGACGGCCTCGCGGACGGAGTTGCGTCCGGCGCCGGTCCAGCGGGCGAGCTCGGCCTCCACCGGGATCCGCTCGCCGACGGCCCAGCGGCCCGAGCGGATCTCCTCGTGGAACAGCGCCGTGACGTGGTCGATCACGCTCTCGCGCTGGAACGGCGCCGCGGGGCTAGACTCGCCAGGATTCATCCCATCATCCTATCTCTCGGGGACTCCATGACCGCAGCACCGACGCTCCGCGCCACCGCCCTCCTGGCCCTCGCCGCCATCGCGATCACCGCGCTGAACCTCCGCACCGCCGTCACCGGCTTCAGCCCGCTGCTCGACACGATCGGCGCCGATCTCGGCTTCGGGCCCTCGCTCTACGGGGCGCTGGGGACGATCGTCACCGCCTCCTTCGCCGTCTTCGGCTTCGTCGCCGCGGCCGTCTCGCGCCGGATCGGCCTGGAGCGCACGCTCGCGATCGCGACGCTGGTGACCACACTGGGCATCGCCCTCCGCGCGCTCAGCCCGAGCCCGGTCGCTCTGGTGCTCTCGACCGTCGTCGCCTTCGCGGGCGTGGGCACCACGAACGTGCTCATCGTGCCGATCGTGAAGCGGTACTTCGCCGAGCGGATCAAGACGGTCAGCTCGCTCTACCTGGCGCTGCTGCAGGTGGGCCAGTTCGTCGCTCCGCTGGTCGCGGTGCCGCTGGCCTCGACGGCGGGGTGGCGCTGGGCGATCGGGATCTGGGCCGTGATGACGGCCGCGGCCTGCCTGCTCTGGGCGGCGCTCGCGGCCCGCGGAGGAGGCGGGGCGGCTCCGGCCGCCGCCGGCGGCCGCGTGGACGGGGCCTGGCGCACGCCGCTGCTCTGGGCGATGGTGCTGATGCTCGGGATGACCGGTCTGCACACCTACGGGATCATCACCTGGCTGCCGACGATCCTCGTCGACGCGGGCGCGGATCCGGCGCAGGGCGGTGCGCTGCTGGCGCTGTTCTCGGTGTTCGGCCTCGCCGCCGCCTTCGTGGTGCCGCCGCTGACGCTGGGGATGCGCAACCCGGTCGTGGTCGTGGTGGTGTGCTGCGCGCTGCTCGCCGTCGGATACGCCGGCCTCGTCGTCGCTCCGCTGGAGGGTGCCGTGGCGTGGGTGGTCTGCCTCGGGCTCGGCGTCAGCACGTTCCCGATGACGCTGACGCTCGTGAACGCGCGGACGCGGACGACCACCGGCTCCTCGACCCTCTCCGGCGCCACGCAGGGGCTCGGCTACGGGCTCGCCTGCCTCGGTCCGCTGCTGATCGGCGTGCTCTACGAGGCGCAGGGGGGCTGGGGCGGCGCGTACGCGCTGCTGTTCGCCGGAGTGGCGGTGCTGCTGGTCAGCGGGATCGTCGCGTGCCGTCCGCGGTTCCTCGAGGACGAGGCGGCGCTCTGCCGGCCCTGAGCGGCGGCGCTCAGCGCGACGCGGCCGGAGCGAGCGCGGAGACGATCCGCCCCAGCCCGAAGCGCCAGGCGCTCTCCACATCGCCGCCGAGGGTGAAGGCGCCGGTGATCTCCATCCCGATGAACCCCGTCGCCCAGGCGGTCAGCGTGCGCGCCGCCTCGAGGGCGTCCTCCTCGCCCGCCAGCTGCGCGGTGAGGTCCAGCAGGCGGGCGCTCGCCGCGTCGCGGTACTCCTGGGCGGCGACGGGCGTGCCGGGAGCGGGGGCCGTCACGAGGAGGAACGCGGCCGGCCGGTCTCTGGCCGGAGCTCCTGGCCGAGCTGCGCGCGATGGGCCGCACCCTCGACGACGTGCGCGGCGTCGTGCTGACCCACGGCGACTCCGACCACGTGGGCTTCGCCGAGCGCCTGCGCCGCGACCACGGCGTGCCGGTCCACGTGCACACCGCCGACGCCGAGCGGGCGAAGGGCGGGGCGAAGCCGAGGACCGCGACACCGCGGCTGCGCGTCCTGCCGCTCCTCGGCTTCGCGGCCTACGCGCTGCGGAAGGGCATCGCGACGGTCCCGCCGCTCACCGAGGTCGTCGAAGTGCACGACGGGCAGACGCTCGACCTGCCGGGCGCTCCCCACGTGATCGCGCTCCCGGGTCACTCCCCGGGGAGCATCGCCGTGCACGTGCCGCTGGCCGACGCGGTCTTCGTCGGCGACGGGCTGACCACCCGCCACGTGCTCACCGGCCGCACGGGTCCGCAGCCCGCGCCCTTCACCGACGAGCCGGAGCAGGCGCTCGCGTCGCTCCGGGCGCTCCTGCCCACCGGGGCGCGCTGGGTGGTGCCGGGCCACGGAGCGCCGGGATCGAGGCGGCGGTCCCGCTGGTCGAGAGCGCCTGAGGCCCGGAGCCGCTCAGGAGGCGGGGACGAGCATCCAGCGGTCGGCGAGGATCTCGAGGCCCTTGTCGAAGGTCGCCGACCACGCCGTGACGTCGTGGGCGCTGTCCGGCACCTCGAGGTAGGTGGCGCTCATGCCGGCGGCTACGGCCGCGGCGTAGACGGTCTTCGCTCCGGGGAGGAACGAGGTGTCCTCGGCGCCGACTCCGAAGATCGCGACGGTGCCGGTGTAGGGGGCGTTCGCCGCGAGGACGTTCACCGGCTTCGCGGCCTCGTAGGCGGCCTGGTCGCCGCCGAACCCCTGCGCGACCGTCGCCGCCTCGCTGCCGAGGGTCGGCGCGAGCTCGCCCGAGGCGTCGACGATGTTGCCGAAGAGCGACGGGTGTCCGGCGCCGAGCTGGATCGAGCAGGTCCCGCCCTGCGAGAGGCCGCCGATCGCCCAGTGCTGCGCGTCGCCGAGCACCGGCAGGTTGGCGCGGATCCAGTTCGGGACGTCGACGGTGAGGTAGGTGGCCGACTTCCCGAGCGGCGAGTCGACGCACATAGGGTTCCTGTCCGGATCGCCCAGCTGGTCGGGCGACACGACGATCGGCGCGAGGCCGGCGTGCGCGGCGGCGTAGGCGTCGAGGGTCTGCTGGAACTTCTCGGTCGAGAGCGGATCGGAGGGCGACCCCGGCTGCCCCGAGAGCATGATCATCACCGGCAGCAGCGGCGGGGTCGCGGTGAGGGCCGCGGGCGGGAGGTAGACCACGGCGTCGCGGGCCGGGAAGCCCGACGCGGTGGCGGGGATGGCGACCGTCGAGACCGAGCCGACGGCGGGCATCCCGGCCGGGGCCGTCCAGGTCGCGAGGTCCGAGTGCGGTCCGTCCGCGGCGGCGACCGGCACGGAGGAGTCGGAGTACGCGCTGATCCCGAGCGCGCTGCGCACCGTGGGGTACTGGCCGAAGTCGATGTTGACGGTCATCGCGGCCGCCGCGACGACGAGCACTCCGGCGGCGAGCGACGCGAGCACCCCCCGCACGCGCCGGCGGGCGATCGCATGGCCGAGGACGACCAGCGCGACGCCCAGCCCGCCGATCCCCAGGCCGATCGCGACCCGGGTGACCGGCGTGAAGTCGACGCCGAACGGGCCGTCGGGCCCGTCGACGAGGGCGGCCAGGGCGGCGCCGCCGATCAGGCCCAGGAGGAGGACCGCGACGGCGATCCCGCCGCGCCGGGAGCGCCCGCGGCGGGGAGCGCGGACGTGGGCGGCGAGCAGGAGGAGGAGCGCTCCGATCGCGAGCACGTAGACGGCGACGACGAGGGGGCCGGAGACGAGGCTCAGGTCGAGGAGAGAGGTCATGCGTCGATCCGGTCGGAGGGTGCTCGGGCGGGCGTCAGTCTGGCGGCGGTCTCTGGAGGAGAGCCGGGAGCTGTCGGGAGCGATTCTCCTCCCCGGGCGCGGATCCACCGAGCTCTCCACCGATCGGGCGCAACCCCGCGCGCCGCGCCGCCGCTCCCGCCTAGCGTGGGACTCCCGACGCACACCGCGCCCTCACGAAGGAGCCCGCACCATGACGCAGCACCCCCGCCTCGAGACCTCCTCCCGCGAGGCCCGCGCATGAGCCGCGGAGTCGCCGTCGTCACGGGCGGCACGGCCGGGCTCGGACGCGCCACGGTCCGCGAGCTCGCCTCCCGCGGCTGGGACGTCGCCGTGCTGGCACGCGGCGAGGACGGACTGGCGGCCACGGTCGCCGAGATCGAGCAGAAGGGCCGGCGCGGGCTGGGCATCCCGACCGACGTGGCCGACCGCGAGGCCGTCGAGTCGGCGGCCGACCGGGTCGAGGCCGAGCTCGGCCCGATCGAGCTGTGGGTCAACGACGCGATGGTCGGCGTCTTCGGCGAGTTCCTCTCGACCGAGCCCGCCGACTTCGAGCGCGCCGTGGGCGTCAACTTCTTCGGCTTCGTCAACGGCACCCGCGCAGCCCTCTCCCGGATGACCCCGCGCGACCGCGGGCACGTCATCCAGGTCGGCTCCGCCCTCGCGCACCGGGGCATCCCGCTGCAGGCCGCGTACTGCGCCTCCAAGTTCGGCGCCCGAGGCTTCACCGAGGCCGTCACCGCGGAGCTGCTGCACGCGAAGAGCCGCGTGCGCCTGTCCGAGGTCGACATGCCGGCGCTCAACACCATCCAGTTCAACTGGGTGAAGTCGCAGCTGCCGCACCACCCGCAGCCCGTGCCGCCGATCTACGAGCCCGAGGTGGGCGCGATCGCGATCGCCGACGTGGCCGACAAGCCGCGCCGCCGCACGTGGGTCGGCGAGCCGACCGCGGGCACCATCCTCGGCGACCGCTTCGCCGGGCGCTTCATGGACTGGTACCTCGCCCGCAGCGCCTTCGACGGTCAGCAGGCCCCCGACAAGACGGAGCCGATGCTGCCGAACAACGTCTACGAGCCGGTCCCCGGCGATCACGGCGCCCGCGGCCTCTTCAGCGACCGCGCGCACACCATGACGCCCCAGATCTGGATGATCCGCCACCGCGCCCTGAGCTACGCGGGGGCCGCCGCGGCCCTCGCCGCCGGCGCCGCAGGCGTCGTCTCGGCCCTGCGGAGGAAGTGACCGTGGTCGACGCCGTCGTCATCGGGGCGGGGCCCAACGGCCTCGCCGCCGCGGTCACGCTCGCGCGGGCCGGGCTCTCGGTCACCGTGCTCGAGCGCAACGAGACGATCGGCGGCGGCGCGCGCACGGCGGAGCTGACGCTGCCCGGCTTCCACCACGACGTCTGCTCGGCGGTGCACCCGATGGCCCTCGCGTCCGGCTTCTTCCGCGCCTTCGGGCTCGACCGGCGCATCGAGCTGGTCGTCCCCGCGATCTCGTACGCGCATCCGCTCGACGGCGGCCGCGCGGGCATCGCCTACCGCGACCTCGACCGCACGGTCGAGGCGCTGGGGCGCGACGGAGCGGCGTGGCGCGCCCTGATGGGACCTCTCTCCGAGCGGGCCGACCGCGTCGCGGGCTTCACCAACGACGCGCTGCTGCGGATCCCGACGGACCCGAGCGTGCTGATCCGCTTCGGACTGCGGGTGCTCGAGCAGGGCACCCCGGTGTGGAATCTGCGCTTCCGCGAGGACGTCGCCCCGGCGATGTTCTCCGGGGTCGCCGCGCACTCGATCCGCCCGATGCCGAGCCCGTCGACGGCCGCGGCCGCCCTGGCGCTCGGCGCCTACGCCCACGCGCGCGGCTGGCCGGTGCCGATCGGAGGCAGCCAGTCGATCGTCGACGCGCTCGCCGACGACCTCCGGGCGCACGGCGGCACCATCGAGACCGGCGTCGAGGTGACCTCGCTCTCGGAGCTGCCCCCGGCCCGCGCCGTGCTCGTCGACGGCACGCCGACGGCGCTGCTCGCGATGGCGGGGGACCGGCTGCCCCCGGCGTACGCCGCGGCCCTCCAGCGCTTCCGCTACGGCAACGGCGTGGCCAAGGTCGACTTCGCCCTCGACGGGCCGGTGCCGTGGACGAACCCGGAGCTCGCCGGCGCGGGCACGCTGCACGTGGGCGGGAGCCGCGCCGAGATCGCGGCCGCCGAGCGCGACGTGAAGCGCGGCCGGCACAGTCGCAGCCCCTACGTGCTGGTGGCGCAGCCCTCGATCGCCGATCCGACCCGGGCGCCCGAGGGCAAGCACGTCCTCTGGGCGTACACGCACGTCCCCCGGTACTCGCCCGCCGACCAGCAGGAGGCGATCACCGCCCAGATCGAGCGCTTCGCCCCCGGGTTCCGCGACCGCGTGATCGGCGCCTCCTCGATGACCGCCCGCGACATGCAGGCCTACAACCCGAACTACCTGGGCGGGGACATCGCTGCCGGAGCCGCGAGCGTCGCGCAGCTGCTCTCGCGCCCGGTCCCCACGACCGACCCGTGGCGGACGCCCGCGAAGGGGCTCTACCTCTGCTCCTCGTCCACCCCGCCCGGGCCGGGCGTGCACGGTATGGCCGGCTGGCACGCCGCCCGCAGCGCGCTGCGGCACGAGTTCGGGGTGCGCGAGTCGCCCGACCTGTCGCCGGAGGCGCGCCCCGCCTGAGCCGCCGCCGTTGCGCTGCGCCCGTCGCCGCCCCCGGCCTGCCAGGCTGAGGGACGGCGCCGCCACGCGCCCCACCACCACTCGAAGGAGTCCGCGATGTCCCGCACCACCCGCGTCGTCCACTGCCCGCCCGAGTCCGTCTTCGCGGTGCTCGCCTCCGGCTGGCTGTTCCCGAGCTGGGTCGTCGGCGCGTCGCGGATGCGGAAGGTCGACGCCGACTTCCCGCACGTGGGCTCGCAGCTGCACCACTCCTTCGGCCTGTGGCCGCTCGTGATCGACGACCGCACCACGGTTCTCGAGTGGGACCCGCCGCGCCGGATGGTCATCCAGGCCGCCGGCTGGCCGCTCGGCGAGGCCCGGGTGCGCGTCGAGGTCGAGCCGCACGCCCGCGGCGCGAAGGTGCGGATGCACGAGGCGCCCGTGAAGGGCCCGGGCACGCTCGTCCCGAAGCCGCTGATGCACTCGTTCCTCTGGATCCGCAACCGCGAGGCCGTGCGACGGCTCGCCCACATGGCCGAGGCGGGAGCCGCGGGCCGCACGCTCGCGCCCGCCTCGCTCCCCTCGCCCGCCGACCGCGCCGGGATCGACCGGCCGAAGCACGTCTGGGCGCGCCTGACCGGAGCGATCGGGTCGATCGCGGTCGGGACGCTCGTGGTCCGCGGCGTCCTCGCGGCCGTGCGGCGCGCCCGGAGCTGACGGGCCCGGACCCGACGGCGCCCGGAGTCGGCGGCGCCCCGGCAGGACGCCGCCCGGGTCAGACGATCCGCTCGACCAGCCGCACGTGCTGCACCGCGACGCGCTTCGGCTCGCCCGCGAAGGCGGCGTCGCGCTCGGGCGAGGCCAGGTACGCCCGCTCGACCTCGGCGAACGCGTCGGCGTCGCCGGCCGTGCTGACCGCCCAGACGAACTCGTTCACCTCGCGGTCGGCGTAGGCGAACTCGATCCGGAAGCCGTGGGCCTCGCGCGCCGGCACGATCCGCTCGGGGAACCAGGCGAGGAAGTCGTCCATCACCCCGTCCATCAGCTCGTAGCGTCGGAGTTGGATCGTCCTGGTCTCGGCTGCAGCGCTCATGCTGCGACGGTACCCGCCCGGCGGCCGCGCCGTCGCCGCGCTACGCTCGCCGCCGACAGCCCCACGCCGAGGAGGACAGCACGGACCCCCGCCACCGCTCCCTCGCGCTGCTCGTCGCCGGCTGCTTCTTCATGGAGAACCTCGACGCCACGATCGTGACGACCGCCGCGCCCGCGATCGCCGCCGACCTGGGCGTCGACTCCGCCGCGGTCTCGATCACCGTCACCGCGTTCCTCCTCACCGTCGCCGTCCTCATCCCGGCCTCGGGCTGGCTCAGCGAGCGCTTCGGCGTGCGCCGCGTCTTCACCAGCGCGATCGCCGTCTTCACCCTCGCCTCCCTGCTCTGCGCGCTCAGCCCCACGCTGCCGCTTCTGGTCGGCGCCCGGGTCCTGCAGGGCGTCGGCGGTGCGCTGATGGTGCCGGTCGGCCGGCTCGCGGTGCTGCGGGCGACTCCGCGGGAGGGGATCATGCACGCCATCGCGATCCTGGTCTGGCCGGGACTGGTCGCCCCCGTGATCGCGCCGTTCCTCGGCGGCCTTCTCACGACCGTCGCCTCCTGGCACTGGATCTTCCTGATCAACCTGCCCCTCGGGGTCGTCGCGTTCGCGATCGCGCGCCGGATCGTCCCCGCCACCTCCGAGAGCGCGCCGCCCCCGCTCGACGTCACGGGGCTGGCGCTCGTCGCGGTCGGTCTCGGCGCGCTGGTCGGAGCGGCGGGGCTCCTCACCGGCTCCGAGCTCGACGGGCGGGCGGTGGCGCCGCTGCTCGTCGGCGCGGTCGTGACGGCGCTCGCCGTGCGGCACCTGCGCCGCGCCGAGCATCCGCTCGTGCGGCTCGACGCCTTCCGCTTCCGCACCTTCCGGGTCGCCAACGCGAGCGGATCGCTCTACCGGGCGACCGTGAACGCGGTGCCGTTCCTGCTCCCGCTGCTGTTCCAGGACGCGTTCGGCTGGAGCCCTGTGCAGGCCGGCTCCGTGGTGCTGGCGCTCTTCGCCGGCAACCTGGCGATCAAGCCGGCCACGACTCCGCTGCTGCGGCGCCTCGGCTTCCGCGGGGTGCTGGTGGCGGCGAGCGCGGTCGGGGCGGCGTGCATGGCGGCGATGGCGTTCCTCGAGCCGGCGACTCCGGTGGCGCTCGTGGTGGCGCTGCTGGTGCTGAGCGGAGTGGCCCGCTCGGCGGGCTTCACGGCCTACAACACCGTCACGTTCGCCGAGGTCCCGCAGGAGGGGATGTCGGGCGCGAACACCCTCAACGCCACCACGCAGCAGATCGCGGCCGGCCTCGGAGTCGCAGTGGGCGCGGTGGCGCTCGCCGTCGGCACCGCGATCGGGCCCGGCCTCGTCCCCTACCGCGTCGCCTTCCTCGCCCTCGCGGTGCTGACCCTCGTGCCGCTCGCCGCCGCCGCCCGGCTCCCGCGCGACTCCGGGAGCGCCCTCACCGCCTGACCCGCGCGGGCGTCAGGCGAGGCCGAGCGCGATGCCGTCGAGGATGTCGTGCGCGGTCGAGCGGACCCGGTCGACGCCCGGCGACGCCTCGTGGACCGCGCGGAGGACCTCGCCCCAGACCAGCGCGCCGGCCGCCAGCACGTCCTCGCGCCCCGGGCGGACCCAGGGGAGGGCCGCCGTCCCCTCCGGAGACAGCGCGGCGAGCTCGTCGCAGGCGGCGAGGACGTCGGAGAGGGGGAGGGACGTCTCGAGCGCGGCGCGGTCGGTGGTGCGGAGGACGTGCGCGGTGATCGTGAGCACGGTCGCGGCGACGCCGACGACGCTCCGGGCCTGCGAGAGGTCGACGGAGGAGGCGGCCAGCGCGGCGGCCACGTCCGCCCGCATCGCCGCGCGCTCGCCCTCCGTCGGTGCGGCGGCCCGGCGGTGGCGCTCGGTCAGGCGGACGCTGCCGACGTCCATCGAGTGCGCCTGCTCCGGCTCCGCTCCGCCGAGCACGAGCTCGGTCGAGCCGCCGCCGAGGTCGACGACCAGCACGGGCCGGGCGGAGTCGACGGCCGAGACCGCGCCGCGGAAGGAGAGCCGCGCCTCCTCCTCGCCGGAGATCGTCTCCGGGGTGACGCCGAGGATCCGCTCGACGGCGGCGAGGAAGTCCTCGCGGTCGGCCGCGTCGCGGGTGGCCGAGGTGGCGACGAAGCGGAGGCGCTCGGCGCCGGCCTCCTGCGCGGCGGCCGCGTACTCGCGGGTGACGGCGAGGGTCCGCTCGAGCGCGGCCGGGTCGAAGCGGCCGGTGCGGTCGACCCCGCGGCCCAGCCGCACGAGCTCGGTGCGACGCTGGACGTCCCGGAGGCGGCCGCCCTCCACGTCGGCGATCAGCAGGCGGAGGGAGTTGGTGCCGCAGTCGAGCGCCGCGACGCGCGTGGGGGAGGACATCCGCCCATTCTGCCCGCGCGGCCGGGGCCGGAGGCGGGCGATAGCCTGGGGGAGAGACGAAGGAGCCGCCCGTGCACGAACACCACGTCCGCGTCCACCGCAGCGACGAGGAGCTCCCGCGACACGGGCAGCTCGCCCACGCGATCGCCGAGGTCGCCGCCGATCCGGTCGAGATCGACGACGAGGTCGCCGAGATGGTGGTCAACCGGGTCATCGACAACGCCGCCGTCGCCACCGCGTCGCTCCTGCGCCGCCCGGTCGTCGCCGCCCGCGCGCAGGCTCTCGCGCACCCCGCCTCCATCGGCGGCCAGGGCTCGGTCGTCCTCGGCGTCGACCCGGCCCGCCGGGTCTCGCCCGAGTGGGCGGCCTGGGCCAACGGGGTCGCCGTGCGCGAGCTCGACTACCACGACACGTTCCTGGCGGCCGAGTACTCGCACCCGGGCGACAACATCCCTCCGCTGATCGCCGTCGCCCAGCACGCGGGCATCGGCGGGGCGCAGCTCGTCCGCGGCATCGTCACCGGATACGAGGTCCAGGTCGACCTGGTGCGCGCGATCAGTCTGCACCGGCACAAGATCGACCACGTCGCGCACCTCGGCCCCTCGGCCGCCGCCGGGATCGGCACGCTGCTCGGCCTCGACGTCGCGACGATCGAGCAGGCCGTCGCGCAGGCCCTGCACACGACGACCGCCACGCGGCAGTCGCGCAAGGGTGAGATCTCGAGCTGGAAGGCGTACGCGCCGGCCTTCGCGGGGAAGATGGCGATCGAGGCGGTCGACCGGGCGATGCGCGGCGAGACCAGCCCGTCGCCGATCTACGAGGGCGAGGACGGCGTCATCGCCTGGATGCTCGACGGCGCCGACGCGAGCTACGACGTCCCGCTGCCCGACCGCGGCGAGGCCAAGCGCGCGATCCTCGACACGTACACGAAGGAGCACTCGGCCGAGTACCAGGCGCAGGCGCTGATCGACCTCGCCCGCCGCCTGCACCGGACGCACCCCGAGGCCGCCGACCCCGAGCGCGTCGAGCGGATCGTCCTGCACACCTCGCACCACACGCACTTCGTGATCGGCTCGGGCGCGAACGACCCGCAGAAGTACGACCCGGCCGCGTCCCGCGAGACGCTGGACCACTCCGTGCCGTACATCTTCACGGTGGCGCTGCAGGACGGCGCCTGGCACCACGTGCACAGCTACGCCCCCGAGCGGGCCGCCCGCGCCGACACCATCGCGCTCTGGCACCGGGTCACGACGCAGGAGGACGCGGAGTGGACGCGCCGCTACCACTCCACCGATCCGGGCGAGAAGGCGTTCGGCGCCCGCGTCGAGATCCTGATGACGGACGGCACGACGATCGTCGACGAGATCGCGGTGGCGGACGCGCACCCGCTGGGCGCGCACCCGTTCAGCCGAGAGCAGTACGTGTCGAAGTTCCGCACGCTCGCCGCCGACGTGCTCGAGGAGTCCGAGATCGAGCGCTTCCTCGACCTCGCGCAGCGCCTGCCCGAGCTGACCCCGGAGGAGGTCGGCCGCCTCAGCGTGATCGCCGCCCCCGGCGTCCTCGCCTCGATCGAGCCCCCGCGCGGCCTGTTCTGATCCCGCCGCGGGAGGGTCGTCCGCACGCACGGTGACGCGCGCACGGACGGCCTCCCGCGGCGGGGAGCGCCGTCGTCAGGCGGTCTGCTCGGCGACCCAGTCCTGGATCTCGGCGATGAAGCGCCGGCGCGAGAAGACCCGGCTCCGGGCCCGGAAGGCGTCGACGTCGAGCGCGAGCGCACGGCGCAGCAGGTCGCTCCAGTCCGGATCGCCCTCGAGGTCGGCGATGACGCCCCCGCCGGCGAGGGACACGCTCTCGCGCACTCCGCCGATGTCGGTCCCGATGACCGGCGTCCCGCAGGCCATCGCCTCGACGGGCATGATCCCGAAGTCCTCGACGGCGGGGAAGACGTACACGAGCGCCTGCGCGTAGAGCGCGCGGATCAGCTGGTCGGAGGGCGAGATGACGAAGGTCACGTCGGCCCGGATCTCCTCGGCGTAGGCGCGGAGCCGCGCCTCCCAGGGGCCGTGCCCGGCGATGACGACCGGCAGCCCGGTGCGAGCTCCGGCGTCCATGACCTTCTCGAGGCGCTTGTAGGGGACGAACCGCGAGGCGCCCAGGATGAACGGCCGCGCGAGCGAGTCGAGGAGGCGCAGCTCGTCGTCGTCGAGCGGGGAGCGCCAGTCGGTGATCGTCGAGAGCAGCTCGGTGTTCACCGGCGGGTAGATGACCCTCGACGGCTGGTGCCACGCGTCGCGCACCCGCTGCCCGGTGAAGAGGCTGTTCACCGCGATGGAGGAGGCCTCGGCGGCGCGGAGGCGGTCGATCGGCTTGAGGAGCAGGCTCGCGGTGCGGGCGGCGAGGCTGCTGCCGCGGCCGTCGCGGTCGGGCTCCCAGATGTAGCGGGCCGGGGTGTGCGCGTAGACGAGCTTGCGGGTCGGTCCGCTGGTGCGGACGTGGTGGGCGAAGAGGTGCGAGCTGACCAGCACCCACTCGCGGGAGGCGCCGACCGGGAGCCGCCACGTGGGCAGCATCGCCGGCAGGGCGAGGACCTTGTGGCGGCGCAGCGGCGTGCGCGCCAGCCAGGACTCCGAGACGGGCCTGCCGACGACCTCGGCGCAGTCGCTCCAGAGGACGCGGACGTCGGCGTCGGCGAAGGCCTCGGTCATCGCCTCGAGCACGCGCTCGGCGCCTCCGCGGCGCTCGACCCACTCGTGCACGATCAGGCCGGGACCGACCGGGGGGACGGATCGGGAACGGGTGGTCGCGTCGATGACGGCAGTGATGATGGGCCCCTTCCCCCGGGCGTGCGGTGAGGATCGGGCGGCCATCCGGAGACGGGAGCGGCTCCGAATGCTTATCCGTCGTCGGTGACCGATCAGCAGTGCAGTAGAAGCTAACCGGCTCGTGGAGAAGGAATCGAAAGGCGAGTACGAGTCGTCGCAGAACGACGGGGAAAGGAGAGTCCGATAATCCGGATAAGCCGCGAGCGGAATGGCGAGGATCGTCTGGAGTGCGTCGCGGAGGCGCTATTCCCTCGGAGATCACAACGATGGAGGAGAGTCGCGGAGAGGAAGAAGTCACTCTTTCAGTGACGCCGTGCCGGAAGGATCAGGAGACGCCGATGCGCTGCAGGGTCTGCCACCGCCACTGGTCGCGGACGCCCTCGCGCACGGTGCGCACCGCCCGCCAGCCCAGCTCCCGCTCGGCGCGCGCCGGGTCGGCCCAGCTCGCGGCGAGGTCGCCCGGCCGGCGCCCCACGGCCCGCCACCGGACCGTCTCCCCGCTCGCCCGCTCGACCTCGTCGATCAGCTCGAGGACGCTCGTCGGTGAGCCCGTGCCGAGGTTGTAGACGCGGTGCCCGGGCCGCGCGCGCTCGAGCGCCGCGACGTGCCCGGCCGCGAGGTCGCAGACGTGGATGTAGTCGCGCAGCCCCGTGCCGTCGGGGGTCGGGTAGTCGTCGCCGAGGACGTCGACGCACCGGGAGGGGTCGCCTGCGGCCCGTGTCAGCACGGGCAGGAGGCTCCCCGGCGCCGTGGCCGGATCCTCGCCGATCCGCCCCGACGGGTGCGCGCCGATGGGGTTGAAGTAGCGGAGGCTGACCGCGCGCAGGAGGGGATCGGCGCGCGCAGCGTCGCCGAGGATCTCCTCGATGACGCGCTTGGTCGCGCCGTAGGGGCTCGCCGCGCTGAGCCCGGCGGGGGAGTCCTCCCCGACCGGCATCGCGCCGCCCGGGCTGTAGACGGCCGCCGAGCTCGAGAACACGACGGTGCGGATCCCCGCCTCCGCTGCGACCGAGAACGCCGCGGTGGCGAGCCCGACGTTGACCGTCCAGTACTCGAGGGGCCGCCGCACCGAGTCGCCGACCGACTTGAGCCCGGCGAGCAGGACCAGGGCGTCGACCGGTCCGTGGGCGGCGAGGAAGCGGGTCAGCGCGGCCGTGTCGCGCGCGTCGGCGATCAGGCGGGGGACCACCGAGCCGGTCAGCTCCTCCACCGCGTCGAGGGTCCGCTCGCTCGCGTGCGAGAGGTCGTCCACGACCAGCACCTCGTGGCCGCTCTCGAGGAGCGCGACGGCGGTGTGGCTCCCGATGTAGCCCGCTCCGCCCACCAGAAGGACTCGCATGCGGGGGAGCCTAGATCGGCTCCCGCACGGCGTCGGCGCCGCTGCCGGGCCCGCGGATCCGTCGATCCGCGCCGCCGTCACCCGTGCGCGGGACGCCCTCTGCCGCGGTCGTAGCCCGCGATCGCAGCGGACTCGACGGCGAGCGCGACCAGCTTCTCGCCGACCGGGCGGGGCACCACTCCGAGCGCGGCGTCCGCGAATCCCGCGACCAGTGCTGTCCGCCGCTCGCTCCCGCCGCGGGCCAGGAGGCGCACTACCGCGTCCCACGCGCCGGCTGCGGGCACCGCCTCCCGCACCTGCTCGGGGTGCAGCCGCTCGAAGGTGCGGCGGGCCGCCCCCGAGAGGAACGCGCGGCGGCTGCGGACCGCCGCCGAGACGGAGGCGCCGTGGTGCAGGGCCTCGGCGCCGGGCTCGATCCGCACCGGCACTCCAAGGCGGTGCAGCCGGTAGCCCCAGTCGACGTCCTCCCAGCCGTACTCGCGGTAGTCGGTGCTGTAGCCGCCGACCCGGTCGTAGGTCGTCCGCGTCACCGAGACGTTGCCGCCCCAGTAGCGCCAGGCTGCGTCGGAACCCGCCGCGTAGGCGCCGCGGCGGAAGCGCTCGCCGGCCGGCCGGCCGTAGGCGCGGGAGTAGGCGGTGCCCGGGTCGACGTCGGGGCAGAGGCCGACGACGCCGACGACCGCGTCCCGATGGGCCCCGACGTGCGCGGCGGCCCAGCCCGGGCCGGGCTCGAGGTCGTCGTCGCAGCGGATCAGCACGTCGCCCCGCGCGGCGTCGAAGCCGGCGGTGAGCGCGGCGGAGCGCCCCCGGTTCTCGGGGAGCACGACGCGGCGCACGGGCACGGGGGAGGCGTCGAGGGCGCGCTCGCTGGCGTCGACGACGCCGTCGAGGACCACGACCACGTCGAGATCGCGGTGGGTCTGAGCCGCGAGGGCGGCGAGGAGGCGGGGCAGGCGGGCCGCCCCCGCGTAGCTGGGGACGACGACGCTCGCGACGCTCATCGGGACTCCTCGCCGCGCGGGCTGCTCTCGACCAGGAGCAGCTCCTCCAGCCCGCTCAGCACGCGCGCCAGGTCGTCGGCGATGGCGCCGGGATCGGTGGAGTGGAGGCGGGCGAGCCGGTCGGCCAGGCCGGAGAAGTCCTGCGGCTCGTCGTCGAGCGCCCGCCAGGTCGCGGCCACGCTCTCGCGCAGCGCGTAGGGGCTGCCCATCGGGGAGACGTCCAGCGGGAGCACCAGGACGCGCCCGTTCAGATCGACGGAGGCCGTGTCCGGGCGGCGCCGCCAGAGAAGGAGCCGGGGGTCCTCTGCCATCTTCTCCGCGTCCTCTCCGCTGATCACCGCCAGTGCGAGTAGAAATCCGCCAGCGCCTCTTATCGCGACGCCTCTCTCGCTATGTTTGCCGCCGACGCGCCAAGGGGTGTACGTCGAGCGACAGCACCGGAGGGCCGCCAATGTCGGAGTCTAATCCGCTCGCATCCAGCGATATCAGCGATAAGAGCGAGAAGAAGAGCGCGAATTCCGCGGGCGTCTTCGCACGGCGGACGGTCGTGGCCGGAGCGGTCTGGTCGGTGCCCGCGGTGATGCTGGCGCAGTCCGCCTCCGCTGTCTCGATCAGCTGCTTCCCGGTGGGGACGGTCTTCCAGGCGGTCGCCCGCGGACGCCTCCTCAGCGGCTTCCTCGGCGGCGTGAACCTCGACACCGTCGCCGGTGTCGCGGGCGTGACGGCGATCGCTCCCGACCAGGGCAATCCGGCCGTCGTGACCGGCGGCGTCAACGCCACGGTGCTGAACGCGATCAACGTGAACGCGACCGGGCTGACCGGCACGCTCTCCTCCCTCCTCACGCTGGCGGCTCCCGCCACCGTCGGCACCCTCAACCAGTACGCGTCGGCGAACACGAACGGCACCGTCCGCGGCGCCTCCGGCGCGATCACGGACGCGGGCCAGCTGGCGCTCGACTCGACGGCGGGGAGCTTCCCCGACTTCGGGACGGTGAACCTCCGGGCGATCCTCGCGGCGTCCGGCGGCGCGGGAGTGGCCGCTCTGCTCACCAACGTGACGGACCTGACCCTGCGGATCGGCGCCCTGACCGGTCGCGCGTCCCTCCAGTCGGCCTGCGTGCCCGGGTCGGACAACCTGCAGCGCGACTACCAGGTCGGCCGCCTGGACCTGGTGCTGACCTCGCCGACGCTGACCGCGATCACGACGGCGATCAACACGCTGCTCGGTGCCGTGGTGAACCTCTCGGGCCTCGGGCTGACGGTCACGGTCGACACCACGTCGGTCCTCGGCGGCAGCATCCCCGGCGGCACGCAGCCGATCCAGGCGCAGCTGTCGACGAACCCCGCGACCATCACGGTCGATCTCTTCTCGCTGCTCGGCGGAGCACCGGGCCAGGGCGCGACCTCGCCCTACGTCAACGGCCTTCCGCCGAACTCGACCCTCTTCGTCGACAACAGCCTCCGGGTTCCAGGGACGGCGGCGTCGTCCTTCACGAGTGCTCTTCTCGCTTCGCTGAGGACGCGTCTCGAGAATCTCATCCTCATCAACGGTACGCCGCTGGTCTCAAGTGGTCTCGGGGGGGCTGTTCAAACCGTGGTGAACCTCGCTCTCACGGCCCTGACGCCGCTGCTCGCGACGCTGCAGAACGAGGTCATCACTCCGGTCTTCTCCGCGCTGCAGGATGTCATCCAGATCGACGTCAACGCGCAGAACCGCTCCACCAACCCGACCGGGCCCGCCGCCCTCGAGGCGCTCCCCGTCGGCCGCTACGACGTCGCGGCGCTCTACATCCGCGCGGTGGGGCTCGTGAACCTGCTCGACCTGTTCATCGCCCGCGGCTCCGTCGGGCCGAACGTCCGCACGGGCTAGCCGCGCGCTCGGCGCCGTCAGGCGCCGCGGACCACGAGGCCGTGCTCGACCATCGCGTCGAGCACGGCCTCGACGTGCGCCCGGGGGTCGCCCGCGGGCGGGGCGCCGTGCTCGGCGACGACGGCCCCGGTCAGCGCGTCGACCGTCGCGGGCGTCCCGAGAGCACGCCACAGCACCGGGCCGATCCCGGTCAGCGTCTCGACCCGCTCGTCGAGGAGGCAGCTGACCACTCCGTCGCGCTCGACCCACTCGACGCCGGCGGCGCGCGCGAGCAGGCCCGGGCCGGGCGCCGCCGCATCGGCCTCCGGCGCGTCGGCGACGACCGGCGACGGCTCCCCGATCCGCTCCAGGAGCGGCAGCACGGTCTCCGCCTCGCGGTAGCGGAGCACCCGCGCCCCGCCGACGGAATCGAGCAGCCCGGCGAGGTGGTGCAGCGCCGCGGGCAGCCGTGCGAAGTGGCTCAGCTCGGGCAGCAGCACCGAGAGCGCCTCGTCGAAGGCGATCGGCTCGAGCCGGGGCTCCGCCGGGCCGGACGGGTCGCGGGCGATCAGGAGCAGGGCGGCCAGGCGCAGCGGAGCGTCCGGCAGCGGCTGCAGGCCCATCGCGGCGGGGGAGCGGTGCCGCTTCCAGTCGCCGCCGTCGAGGAGGGCGACGGGCTTCCGGAACGGCAGCACCCGCCCGTCGCGGCGGACGGCGAGCGTCTCGTCGGTCACGTACCCGTACCGCCGAGCGGCGAGGCTCACGAGGGTCGACTTCCCGGCACCGGGCCGCCCGACGAACGCGACGACGCGGCCGTCGGGCAGGGCGACCGCGGCGGCGTGCACGCTGAGCAGCCGGCCCTCGCAGGCGTCGGCCGCCGCGAGGGTGAGCGCGGCGCCGATGTGCTCGGCGAGGGCGTCCTCGGTCGGCTGCGCGATCACTCCGGGCTCCCCGACCGGCTCGGTCAGCGACACCCGGTACTCGGAGCCCGGGCGATCGGCGTCGTCGTCCACGTCGTTCCACGACTCCTCCACCTCCGCCACGAAGCGGTCGGGGACGGTGTCGTCGAAGGTGAAGCGCACGCCGAGCCCGAAGGGGGCGCGGATCAGCCGGCGGGTCATGTCAGGTCCTGTCCGTCCGTCGGAGGTGGTCCCACGCGAGCGGAGCCGTGCGGGCGCCGCGGCGCAGCCGCCGCCACCAGCCGGCCGCTACGTCGATCCGGCGCGGGCCGATGGCGGGGTCGGCGGCACGCAGGGCGTGGGGAGCGGGGAAGACGGCGCGGGCGAGGAGCAGCGGCCGCTGCCGCCAGCCGGCCGCGCGCACGGCCTGCACCCACCCCGCGGAGGCGTGGGGCGAGCTCGCGTTGATCCGCCACGCCCGCAGCTCGGCCACGGGCACCTCCCCGGCGCGCGCGCGGATGCCGAGCGCGTCGAGGAAGGGCTGCGCGGTCTGGACGGCGCCGAGCTCCTCCGCCGCCGCCCGGAGCGGAGCGTGCAGCTCCGCGCGGGCGCCCACCGCCTCGACGAGCAGGTCGTAGTCGGAGGGCCGCGTGAGGCGCGGGTCGGTGATCTGCCAGGCGTCGCGGAGCGCGTGCAGCGCCAGCACGAGCGCCGAGTCGGCGACGCTGGCGGTCGCGACCGGACGGCCGGCCAGCTCCACGATCCGGTGCCGGCTCCACAGCGCCTCGAAGGCGTCGCGCGGCGGCACGAGGAAGCCCGGCCAGCGCCAGTGCACGTCGATGTCGACCGGCCACGCGGCGTGCCGGTAGGAGCGCGAGTGCTTGGCCGCGAGCGTCGGTCCGTCCGGCCAGGGCCGCTCGGTCCAGCCGTCGGCGGCCAGGAGGGCCAGGATCCGGGGCAGGTCGTCGGGGGCGACCAGCAGGTCGACGTCGCCGGAGGCGCGGGGCGGCCGGAGCCGGTCGGCGGCGGCGGTCGGTCCCTTGAGCACGAGTGCGCGCAGGCCCGCCGCGTCGGCCCGCCGGTGGACGAACGCCGACACCAGCGGCACGGCCTCGTCGGCCCAGAGAACGCCCACGACCTCCATCCGGTCAGTATTCCAGCGCTCCTGCGGCCCGCGGAGCCCGGCCGGGGGCGGTGGAGCGGAGCGCTCGTCTCGGTGAGGATGGGCCCGCGGGCCGCGGGGGCGCCGCACGGAGGCGGGCGGGGCGGCGGATGATCCACGGGGGAGCGGGCGGCGCCGGGCGGCCTCCGGTGGCGCTCGCGACCAACAACGGCGACATCGGCGGCGGCGAGGTGATGCTGCTGAGCATCGCGGAGGCGCTCGAGGCGCTCGAGGTCCCGGTCGTGGTCGTCGGCCCCTCGGAGCCGCGTGCGCTCGTCGCCGCCGCCCTCGCCGCCGGCCACCGGGTCGTCGAGCTCGAGGCCACGGGCAGACCCGCCTGGATGCGCGCGCTGCGGCGCTGGGACGCCTCCTCCCGCGAGGGCGTGCTGTGGTGCAACGGTCTGGTGCCGGCCGTGGCGACGGCAGGGCGTCCGCGGCGGATCGTGCACCTGCACCAGCGCCCGTCCGGCCTGCAGCGGCTGCTCGCGCCCGTCGCCCGCCGCGGCGCCCTGGCGACCCTCGTCCCCTCCCGCTACCTGGCGGGGGTCGTCCCCGGGTCGACCGTGCTGCCGAACTGGAGCCGCCGCGTCGACCTGCCGGAGGCGTGGCCGCGGGAGGACGGGACGACCGTCCTCGGCTTCCTCGGGCGTCCCTCGCTCGCGAAGGGGGTGCGGGTCCTCACCGAGGCGCTGGCGCTGCTGGAGGCCGGGGAACCGGGCGCGTATCGCCTGGTGCTGGCGGGCGAGCCCCGGTTCGTGGCGGAGCGGGAGCGTCGCGAGGTGGAGGCGGCCCTCGCCCCGGTCGCCGCTCTGGTGGACCGGCCGGGGTGGATCGAGCCCGGCGACCTCTTCTCGCGGATCGACCTCCTGGTGGTGCCGTCGGTGCAGCCGGAGTCGTTCGGCCTGGTCGTGACGGAGGCGATGTCGGCCGGCGTCCCCGTGGTGGTGAGCGATGCCGGTGCGCTCCCCGAGGTCGTCGGCCCGTCGATCGACGCCACGTTCCGAGCCGGGGATCCGCGGGCTCTGGCCGAGCTGATCAGAGCCCGGAAGAAGAGAGGACTATCGGAGTCGCGGGAGAGTGATCGTGCCCGCTGGAACGATTCCTACTCCCCGTCCTCCGGGAAGTCGGCTATCGACGGACTTCTGGCGCGAATGGCCCTCTCCGGTGATTCCTGATCCTCCCGCCACGGGATCGATCCGCTTTCCGGAGTATGCCGCCGGGAGCATCTCCTCATCTACTCAGAGAAGGACGACGATGACCCCCGAACCGGAAGTCCTGAGAGTGCTCGGACTGTTCCTCAAGCACCCGACCCTGCGCCTGGCTCCGGGCGAGCCCTTCGCCCGCGGGAGGCTGCCGTACCGGGCCGACCTCCTCCGGGACGACTCGACGCGGCTCCTCGTCCCCGGTCACGCGTCTCGGCCCGCGCACGTGAAGCTGCGCGACGTCGTGGAGCACCGCACGGGGCTGAACGTGGACACGCAGCTGCGCGCACTCCGGGCGGTCCGCTCGGCCGACGCGGTGCTCTGCGTGCTCGAGCCGGAGGCGGGCCTCCCCGCCCTGCTCCGGCGCGCGCGGCTCGGGCCGTACGGCCGCACGCCGCTCGTGGTCCTCTCCTGCTGGTGGGCGGAGGAGCTGCTCACCGGCTCGCCGGAGCGGCGCCGACAGGTGGTCCGGCCGCTCCAGGGCGTGGACCGGCTCGTCGTGCTCAGCGAGAACCAGCGCGAGGTCTTCGCCCGCCACGGCGTCGACGAGCGGCGGATCGCACCGGTCCTCTTCGGGGTCGACTCCGACTACTACCGGCCCGTTCCTCCGCGTCCGAAGCGGTTCGAGGTGCTCGCCGTCGGGGTCGACCGCGGGCGCGACTTCGACTCGCTGGTCGCCGCCGCCGAGCGCCTGCCGCACCGGCGGTTCGACATCGTGACCACTCCTGCACGGCGGCCGTCCCGGGCGCTGCCGGCCAACGTCGTCCTGCACGATCCCGTCCCGGTCGGTCGGCACCGCGACAACCTGCGCGACGCCGAGCTCGTCGTCGTCACCAGCCACGACCTCGCCTACCCGACGGGCCAGAGCGTCCTCCTGGAGGCCTCCGGCTGCGGGACCTGCACGGCGGTCACCGCGAGCGCCGCGATGACCGGCTACGTCCGCGACGGCGAGACGTCCTTCTCGCTGCCCCTGCACGATCCGGCGGGGATCGCGGCGGTGCTGGAGGCGGTGCTGAGCGACGACGGGAAGCGGGCCGAGGTCGCCCGCGCGGGCCGGGAGCGGGTGCTGGCCGAGCTGAACGCGCGGCACATGTGGGCGGGCGTCCGCGCGGTCCTCCGCGACGCGGTCCGCGAGCGCGGCCGCGTCTGAGCGGCGGTCGGCCGGGGCCCCACCAGGCGACCTCCGTCGCGCCGGGAAGGGCCCGCCGACCGGGACCTCCGCGCCCCGGACCCGTGGATCCGCGCCGGATCGGGCGGACGTGGGAGGCGCTACTCCGGCGGCAGAGCGCGGGCGCGAGCGGACCGCTCCGCGAGCAGAGCGAGACCCGCGCCGATCACGACGAACGAGATCGGGGCGAAGAACACCTCGCCCAGCTGCGTCGCGCACAGCAGCACCAGGATGCTCGCCGCGCCGACCGCGTGCCCCGGGCGGCTCCCGGCCCCGGCGGCCGTCGTCGCGAAGCCGGCCACGAGCACGGTGCCGACGACGCCGACGAGCAGCACGACGCCGCCCTCGGCCATCAGCGCCAGGTAGGAGTTGTGGAAGAACCAGTCGATCCCGTCGACCCGCGCGGTCGCCTCGCCGAGTCCGGAGCCGGTCCACGGCGAGAGCGCCACCTTGTCGACCGAGGCGTCGAGGATGCGGGCGCGCAGGGCGTCGGAGCCGGCCCGCTCCACCCCGTAGTCGCCCGCCGTCGCCAGGTTCCGCTCGGCCCAGAGGAACAGCAGGACGAGGCCGCCGCCGAGGAGCGCGCGGAAGAGCAGGCGCAGGTACGGCGCCGCGACGAGCCACACGAGCGCGCAGGCGTAGGCCGCCATCGACGTGCGGGAGTCGGTGGCGACGACCGCAGCGGCTCCGAGCGCGAGCACGCCGATCCGCAGCCACAGCCGCGAGCTGAGCGCCGAGACCAGCAGCGCCGCCGCTCCGTAGACGAGACCGGCCACGTTCTTGTCCTGCAGGTAGCCGGTCAGGGCGCCCTGGTAGCTGTCCGGGGCGAGTCCCGCGACGAACAGCACGGCGTTCAGCGACAGCGCCGCGGCGAGTCCTTTGAGCCCCGAGACCACGTCGATCCGCCCGCTCGCGAGGAAGCCCGCGGCGAGCATGACGAGCGCGATGTTCGCCGCCCGGCGCAGGGCGTCGAGGCCGTCGAAGGACGAGCCGGCGAGGACGAAGGCGAGCAGGGCGAGGCACAGCCATGGGTACCAGGCGGCCCGTCCGAGACGGCGGGTGGGCCGCCGGAAGAGGCTGACGAGGACCAGGGCGGCCAGCGCCGTCTGGGCCAGCGGGACGCTCCCCGGGAGGAAGGGAGTGGGGAGCCGGTAGACCAGGAGGCCCATCAGGACGGCATCGAGTATCCGAGCGGAATGTGCTATCGGAAAGGCCGCGTGAACGAGCGGGGAACGCCTCTCGACGACGATCTCTCCCCCTGGCACGGACATGTCGTCATCCTCGCAGAAAGGGCCTCCCGAGGGGTCGGGGACCGCCTAGGGAAAGGCGCTCCCCATTGCTAGCGTGACCGACACCTCAGCATCGTCGTGCGGCGCATGCGCGGCACGCAGAAAGGTGCGCAGTGACTGTCGTCGATCTCATCGCATTCATCCGGCGGAACTGGCGGACCCTCGCGGTCGCCGTGCTCGTCGGAGCCCTGGCGATGGCCGCCTTCTCGTTCCTCACTCCGAAGGTCTACGAGTCGAGCTCGGCAGGATTCGTGATCGCCGCGAGCGACGGCAGCTCGGCCGATGCGATCAGCGGGTCGCAGACCGCAGTGACCCGGGCCAACGCCTACCTGCCGCTGATCTCGAGCAGCGCCGTCTCCGAGCGGATCGAGGCCGACCCGGAGGCGAACCCCGGCGGAGAGGCCCTGAGCGGCCGCCTCACCGCGAGGGTCGCTCCGGGCAGCACCCTGATCGAGGTCACCGCCGAGGCCGGGACCGCGCAGAACGCCGCAGCCCTGGCCAACGGGGCGCTCGCGGCGCTGGCGGCCGTCATCACCGACATCGAGACGCAGTCCACCGCGGACCGCACACCGCAGATCACCGTCGTCCCGCTCGAGAACGCGGAGCCGCCCGCCGCTCCGACGAGCCCCGACTGGGTGCGGAACATCCTGCTCGGCGCCCTGGGCGGGCTCGTGCTCGGCTTCGGTCTCGCCTTCCTCCGGCGGGCCCTCGACATCCGCGTGCGGACCGTCGACGACCTCACCGAGCTCTTCGGCGTCGGCGTCCTCGGCCGCATCCCCAAGGCCGGACGCCCGGGCCGGACCGGCGGCCGCCGCGGCACCGACGCGCTCACCGCGGAGGCGTTCCGCTCGCTCCGGACGGGCCTGCGCTTCTCCAGCGTCGACGAGGAGACGCGCAGCGTCGTGATCACCAGCGCCAACCAGGCCGAGGGCAAGTCCACGATCGCCGCCGGACTGGCCCGCGTCACCGCGGAGTCCGGGCAGCGCACCCTCCTGGTCGACGCGGACCTCCGCCGGCCCTCCGTGGCGCGGATGCTGGACATCGACGGCGCCATCGGCCTCAGCGAGGTCCTCAGCCACCAGATCCCTGTGGACGACGCGATCCGCCCCACCGGTACCGCGGGCCTCTACGCCCTCCCGGCCGGGCACATCCCGCCCAACCCGTCCGAGATGCTCGGCTCCGAGGCGATGCGCGCCCTGGTCGCGCGCCTCTCGAAGGACTACTTCGTCATCATCGACGCGCCGCCCGTGCTGCCCGTCACCGACGCCTCCATCGTCGCGACCGTCGTCGACGGCGTCGTCTTCGTCGTCGCCTCGAACCAGACGCGCCGGCCCGAGGTCGTCGCCGCCCGGCGGATCGTCCAGCAGGTCCGCGCCCGCGTGCTCGGCACCGTGCTCAACATGGTCACCGCCCGTGACGGCGACACCGGGTACTACTACTACGACCGCAAGAACGCGTACTACGCCGAGCCGCAGCCGGCGACGGGGCGCAAGCGCGCGGCGGCGGCACCGCGCCGGTCCGAGCTCGCCCCGGTGGAGTCGCGGGCCCTGCCTCCGCAGACGTCCCGCCGGGCGGCTCGATGAGCGGGCGCCTGCTCCTGCTCTGCCATGCGAACGTGGCCCGGTCGCCCTCGGCCGAGCTGATCGCGGCGCGCCTGCTCGGCGCCGGCTCCGACTGGCGGGTCGAGAGCGCGGGAACGCACGCGGAGGCCGGCCGCGGGCTCGACCCCGAGCTCAGCGATGCGCTGCGGGCCCGCGGGCTCTCCACGGCCGGGCACCGCGCGCGCCAGGCCGACGGCCGGATGCTCGCCGGCACCGACCCCGTGCTCGTGTTCGAGGCGGGCCAGCGGGAGTGGGTCACCCGCCACTTCCCGGCCGCCGCGCGCCGCACGACCACGGTCCGCCGGGCGGCGCGGCTGGCGGGAGCCGCCCCCGGCGTCCCGCTCCTGCGGCTGCTCGCCGACGACACCGCCTCCTACGGCGCCGAGGACGACTTCGCCGACCCGTTCGGGCGCGGACCGGACGTCGCCGCGGCGGCCGTCGAGGACATCGACGCCCTGCTCCGGGTGATCCTCCCCGCTCTCGGCGCTCTGCCCGTCGGCGCGGAGCCCCCGGCCGCCACCGTCCGGAGCACCCGCCGCTCGCTCCGCCGGGACCGCGCCGCCGAGACGGTCGCGAGGTGACCGCCGAGGGGGTGAGCGTCGTGATCCCGCACTACGGCGACCCCGCGCCCGCGCTCGCCCTCGTCGAGCGGCTCCGCAGCCAGGAGTCGCCCTCCGCCCTCGAGATCGTCGTCGTCGACGACGCCTCCCCGGTCCCGTTCCCGGCCGGGATCGACGGAGTGGAGGTCGTGCGGCGCGAGCGGAACGGCGGCTTCGGCGCCGCGGTGAACACGGGCGCCGCCCGGGCGCGCCACCCGCTGCTCCTGGTGCTCAACAGCGACCTCGTCGTCGGACCCTCCTTCCTCCGCGACCTGCTCGAGGCGGGACGGCCGTGGCTGCCCGCGGTCGTCGCTCCGGACCTCGTCGACGCGGGCGGGGAGCGGCAGTGGGTCGGCCGGCGCTTCCCGCGGCTGCGCCACTACGTCGTGGAGTGGCTCACTCCGCTCGCGCGCTGGCGCCCGCGGCTGCACGCCGCCGTCGGCCACGACACCCGGTGCGCCCCGGGCGCGACGGTGCCGGTGGACTGGGTGGTGGGCGCCGTGATGCTGCTGCCGGTGGCCGAGTTCCGCTCGGTCGGCGGGTTCGACGAGTCCTTCCACATGAACTGCGAGGAGGTCGACCTCCAGCGCCGGCTGCGCGAGCGCGGCGTGCCCTCGGTCTTCGCCGGCTCCGTCGTCGCCGAGCACACGGGAGGCGGCTCCTCCGACCCCGCGCGCCGGCTGGTCTGGCTGGTCGCCTCGCGCCTGCGCTACGCCCGCAAGTGGGGCGGACGCCCCGCCGCCCTCGCCGCGGCCCTGCGCGCCGCCTCCGCCGTGAACCTCGCCGCCAACGCGGTGCGCGCCGCCGCCGGCAGCGACGTGCGCCCGCTGGCCGTCCTCCGGCGCGAGCTCCGGCTCGTCGCCGCCGCCGAGGCGGCGTCCCGGTGAGCGGGCCCGTGCTCGTGGTGAGCCCGGTCTTCCACGGCTACTGGGAGGCGCTCGAGTCGGCGCTGGCCCACCTGGGCGACGACGTGGTCGTCCACCGCTACGACGCCGCGACCGGGCTGGGCCACGTGCGCGACGCCCTCGGCCACCGGCTCCCCGGGGGCCGGCTCCGGCGCTCGTCGATGCGCGCCGAGACCGACCGTGCGATCGCGGCGCTGCGCGCCGTCCGGCCCCGGGCCGTCCTCGTGGTGAAGGGCGACTCCCTCGGCGACGCCTGGTGGGAGGAGGTCGGCCGCGCCGGCGTCCCCGTGGTGCTCTGGCTCTACGACGAGCTCCGCAACATGGGGCACCCCGTGGACCGCCTGCGCTCCCTCGCCGGGGAGGCGGTGTCGATCGTCAGCTACTCCGCCGCCGACGTCGCCGAGCTCGCCCGCGCGGGGGTTCCGGCCGGGCACCTGCCCGACGCCTTCGACTCCCTCCTCTCCTTCCGCCCCCGCCCCTCCGCCGCGGTGACCTTCGTCGGCGCCCGCTACCCCGAGCGCGAGCGCGTGCTGCGGGAGCTCGCGGCCGGCGGGGTCGCGGTCGAGGCGTACGGGCGGCAGTGGTCGCGGCACCCCTGGGACGTGGCGCGCACCGGCCGCTGGCGCTCGGCCGGCGTCCCCGCCCGCCGCGACGTCCCGCGGGCGGGCTACTACGGAGTGATGGCCGGCTCGACCGCGACCCTGGCGCTGCACGGCGCGGGCCACGGCGGGCTCTCGATGCGCGCCTTCGAGGCGCCGGGCGTCGGGGCGCTGACCCTGATCGACCGCCCCGAGGTGGCGGAGTTCTACGAGGTGGGCAGCGAGGTGCTCGTCTTCGAGGAGCGGGACCAGCTCGTCGAGCACGTGCGGCGGGCGGGCGCGGACCCCTCCTGGGCGCGGCGCATCCGCGAGGCGGGCGCGCGACGCACCGGCGCCGAGCACACCTTCGTGCACCGGATGCGGGAGGTGAGGGCACTGTGGCGCTGACGCACCCGACCGACCTGGAGGCCTGGCGCCGCTGGCAGCGCGGCCGCGACCCGCTGCGCACCGCCCGGGCGGCGCTGCGGCGCTCCGAGCCGACCCGCCTGGTGCTGCACGTGCGCGGCGACCGGCCCGCCGTCCTGCTCGCGGTGGAGGCGTCGACGGCGAGCGCCCTCGCCTCGACCGCGGCCTCGCTCGCTCCTCTCGGCGGGGCTCCCGCGGCGGTCCTCGCTCCCTCCGGAGCCGGCGACGCGCTGTCCGGGCTGCTGCCGGGCCGCTGGAGGGCGCACCCGGTCGACTCGGAGGCGGACCCGCCCGCCGAGCTGCGGAGCCTCCGCGCCGTGATCGCCACCGGCCACTTCCTCGCGGCGGGAGCGGCCGCCCACCGCTGGTCCGCGATCCTCGGCGCCCGCTTCCTGGTCGTGCAGCACGGCCTGCTCACCCCCTCCGCCCCGCCGCTCCCGCCCGGAGCGACGCTGCTGGCGTTCTCGGAGGAGGACGCGGCCTTCTGGACCTCCGGCCGCAGCGACGTGGAGACCGAGGTCGTCGGCAGCCAGCTGCTCTGGACCGCGTCGCGCCGCCCGCGCCCCGAGCGGCTCGAGGAGCGGCCCCTGTTCCTCGGCCAGCTGCACGGCGCGGAGCTGCCCCGGCGGACGGCGGCGGCCACCGCCTCCCGCTTCTGCCGCGAGGCGGGCGCCGACTACCGCCCCCACCCCGCCGAGGTCGACCGCCGCTCGCGCTGGCAGCACGCGCGGTGGGAGCGCCGCGGCATCCGGGTGCTCCGCGGCGGCGACCTCGCCGCGCAGGCCCGGCCGGTCGCCTCGATCTTCTCGACCGGGGTCCTCGAGGCCGCGGCCGCCGGGATCCCCGCGTGGGTCGTCTGCGAGGACCCGCCCGCCTGGGTGCTCGAGTTCTGGAGCCGGTACCGGCTCGCGCGCTGGGGCGGGCAGACGCCGACCGCGGCTCCGCCCGTCCCGGCCGTCGAGCCGGCCGTCGCCGTCGCCCGCCGGGCACTCGCCATCGCCGAAGGAGGCACCCCGTGACCGTTCTCTGCGTCATCCCCGTCCGCGGGGGCTCGAAGGGCGTCCCGCGCAAGAACGCCCGCCCCGTCGCGGGCCGCCCGCTGGTGGTCTGGAGCATCGAGCAGGCGCTCGCCGCCGGACTCGACGTGCTCGTGTCGACCGACGACCCCGAGCTGGCCGCGATCGCGGAGGGGGCGGGAGCGGACGTGCCGTTCCTCCGGCCCGCCGAACTGGCGCGCGACGAGACGGCGACCGAGCCCGTCGTGCTCCACGCGATAGAGCACCGGGCCGCGCTGGGCCGCCGCCCGGACGCGGTGATGCTGCTCCAGGCGACCTCGCCGATCCGCCTCCCGGGCACCCTCGCCCGCGCGCTCGAGCAGTTCGCCTCGTCGGGGGTCGACTCGCTGGTGGGCGTCGTCCCGCAGACGCCGTTCCTCTGGCGCCTGCAGGAGGGCGCCTCCGTGCCGCAGTACGACGTCACGGCCCGCCCGCGGCGCCAGGACCTCGCCGAGGCCGACTTCTTCTACCGGGAGACCGGGTCCCTCTACCTCACCCGCACCGAGGTCTACGAGCGCGAGCGCAACCGGATCGGCGGCCGGTTCGGCCTGTTCGTCATGGACGAGGCGGAGGGCGGGGACATCGACACCGAGGCGGACCTCGCGGTGGTCGAGCAGACCCTCCTCGGCCTCGCGGCGGGAGGCGGCGCATGATCATCGACCGGCACCTCGCCCCGTTCATCGTCTTCGCCGAGGACCCGGTGCTCACCGCGCTGGCCAAGATCAACGCGAACAAGCAGCGGATCGTCTTCTGCGTCGACGGGCACGGGATCCTCCGCGGGTCGGTGTCCGACGGCGACTTCCGCCGCTGGATCATCGCGAACCCGACGGCCTCCCTCGACGTCCCGGCCCTCGCCGTCGCGAACACCGCCGTCCGCACGGCGGGAGCGGACGAGCCGGCCACCGCGATCGCCGCCCGGCTCGGCCGCGACGGGATCAGCCACCTCCCGCTCGTCGACGACCGCGGGCACCTCGTCGCGATCGCGGTCGAGGGCGACCGGGCGCTGCGGATCGGCCGCCACGAGGTGGGCGACGGCCACCCGGCCTTCCTGATCGCGGAGATCGGCAACAACCACAACGGCTCGGTCGATCTGGCGCGGCGGCTGGTCGACCTCGCGGTCGAGGCGGGCGCCGACGCGGTGAAGTTCCAGCTCCGCGACCTCGACTCCCTCTACCGGCGCGCCGGCGGGGCCACCGCGGGGGAGGACCTCGGCGCCCAGTACACGATCGACCTCCTGCGCCGCTTCTCGCTGCCCGCCGAGCCGCTCCTCCGGGTCTTCGACCACGCGGCCGAGGCCGGGATCGACGTCCTCTGCACCCCGTGGGACGCCCCGAGCGTGCAGGCGCTCGTCGACTACGGGATCCCGGCCCTCAAGATCGCCTCGGCGGACCTGACCAACCACGGCCTGATCGAGGACGCCGGCACCCGGGGACTGCCCCTGCTGCTCAGCACCGGGATGTCCCGCGAGTCCGAGATCCTCGAGTCGGTCGCGCTGCTGCGCTCGCTCGGCACCTCCTTCGCCCTGCTGCACACCCAGTCGACGTACCCGGCGCCCTACCGCGACCTCAACCTCGCCTACCTCGACCGGCTCGCCGAGATCGGCGGCGGCGTCGTCGGCTACTCCGGCCACGAGCGGGGCTGGCACGTCCCGGTCGCCGCGGTCGCCCGCGGGGCCCGCATCGTCGAGAAGCACTTCACGGTCGACCGGGGGATGGAGGGCAACGACCACACGGTGTCCCTGCTCCCGGACGAGTTCCGCCGCATGGTCGGCGAGATCCGCGACATCGAGGACTCGCTCGGCACGCGCGACGCCCGATCGGTCTCGACGGGGGAGTCGATGAACCGCGTCTCGCTCGCGAAGTCGCTGGTCGCCTCCCGCGACCTCTCGATCGGGGACGTGGTGCGCGCCGCCGACGTCGTCGTCCGCAGCCCCGGCCGGGGCCTCCAGCCCAACGAGCTGCCGCAGCTGCTCGGCCGCGCCCTCCACCGCGACGTCGAGGAGGGCGGGTTCTTCTTCGCCGGCGACCTGCGCGAGAGCACGCCGTCCGGCCGGCCGTTCCGGTTCCGCCGCCCCTGGGGCCTGCCGGTGCGGTACCACGACCACGCGGCGCTCGCCGCGGAGTCGAACGCCGACTTCCTCGAGTTCCACTTCTCGTACCGCGACCTGGAGATCGAGCCGGACGACGTGTTCACCCGCCGCCTCGACTCCGGCTTCACCACCCACCTGCCGGACCTGTTCGCGGGCGACTTCCTCGTCGACCTCGCCTCCTTCGACGACGACGTGTGGGAGCGCTCGATCGCGGAGGTGCAGCGCACCGTCGAGACCACCCGGAGCCTCGCGCGCTGGTTCCGCCAGGAGGAGGACCCGATGATGGTCGTCACGATGGGCGGCTTCACCCGGCACGCGCACGTGGCTCCGGATCAGCGCGCTCCCCTCTACGAGCGCGTCGCCGACGCCCTCGAGCGGATCGACGCGAGCGGCGTCCGCGTGCTGGCGCAGACCCTCCCGCCCTACCCGTGGCTCATGGGCGGGCAGCAGTTCCACAACCTCTTCGTGGACCCGCGCGACACCGCCGAGTTCGCGGCCGCGACCGGCACGCCGCTCTGCCTCGACGCCTCGCACACCAAGCTCGCGGCGAACCACCTCGGGCTCGCCTTCTCGGAGGCGGTGGCGCTGCTCGCTCCGCTCAGCGCGCACCTGCACCTCGTCGATGCGACGGGTGTCGACGGCGAGGGGGTGCAGATCGGCGAGGGCGAGATCGACTGGCCGGACTTCGCGGCGTCGCTCGACGAGCTGGCGCCCGGGGTGCCGTTCATCCCCGAGATCTGGCAGGGGCACGTCAACAGCGGCGAGGGCTTCTGGACCGCGCTCGAGCGGCTGGAGGAGTGGCTGTGACCCCGCTCGCGCTCTGGGCGGTGCCGGTCGGCGAGTTCGGCGGGGTGGCCCGCCACGTCCTCGACGCCGCCCGGCACGGGATCCCCGGCCATCGGCTCGTCGTGCTCTGCCCGGAGGGAGCGCTCGCCGAGCGGCTGCGGGAGCAGGGCTCGGCCGTGACGACCGGGCGCTTCGGAGTGTCCGCCGGTTCCGCCGCCTCCGTGGCGACCCTGCGCGCGACCGCGGCGGCTCTCCGCCCGGCGATCGTCCACTCCCACCTCGCCCACGCCGACCTCGTGACCGCGGCGACCCCGCTGCCCCGCGGGGTCCGCCGCGTCACGACGGAGCACGGCATCGCCGGGCCCGACGTCTACCACCGCACCGCCCTGCGGGCGCGGACGACCGCGGCGGCGCACCACGCGCGGCTGCGGTCCTTCGACGGCGCGATCGCCGTCTCGGAGGCCACCCGCCGCACCATGATCGAGAAGTGGCGGCCGAGCCTGCCGGTGCAGGTCGTGCTCAACGGAGTCGACGCCGCGCCCCGCGACCGCGAGCCGGGGGAGCCGGGCTCCCTCCGGGTCCTCTCGCTCGCGCGCCTGGCGCCGGAGAAGCGCCTGGACGCGCTGCTCGAAGCCTTCGCGGTGCTGCGCCGGCGCGTCCCCGGCGCCACGCTGACCGTCGCCGGCGAGGGACCGCTCGACGGCGCCCTGCGCGCCCGGGCCGAGCGGCTCGGCCTCGGCGACGCGGTGTCCTTCCCCGGCTTCGCCGATCCGGAGGCGGCGCTCGCCGCGGCGGACGTCGTCGCCCAGCTCTCGGTCTGGGAGAACTGCTCCTACACGCTGCTCGATGCGGCCGCCCGCGGGATCGGCGTGGTCGCCTCCGCGGTGGGCGGGAACCCCGAGATCGTCGAGCGGGACTCGCTGGTCGACGCCGACGACCCGGAGGCGGTGGCCGCGGCGCTGGAGCGGCAGGCGTCGAGGGCCGCGGCTCCTCGTGCCATGCGGGACGTCTCCGCCATGTGCGGCGGGATCGCCGCCGTGTACGAGGGGGTGGCGGCGTGAGCGGCGGGTCCCTGCGACCGGGGCTGCGCACCCTCCTCTCGCTGGCCGGCGCCGCCTCTCCGGGGTGGATCACCGCCGCCGTCGCGGGCTCCCTCGCGCTCGCGGTCCTCGACACCCTGGGCGTCGCCGCGATGGTGCCGCTCATGGCGCTGCTCACCGGGACCGACACCACCACGGGCGCGCTCGGCGTCCTCTCCGGCGTCCTCGGCTCGACGGACGTCCAGACCCTCCTCCCGATCATCGCCGGCTTCGTCGCGGTCGTCTTCGTGCTCAAGAGCGCCGGGACGATCGTCTTCCGGTGGTGGCTGCTCGGCCGCACCACGCGGATCTCGGCCGACGCTGCGACGGAGCTGCTGCGGCGGTACGTCCTCGCGCCCTACGCCGTCCACCGCTCCCGGCGCCTCGCCGAGGTGTACCGGACCATCAACGACGCCAGCGCGCAGGCGGCCGGCGTGCTGCTCGGCGTGATCGGCATCGCCTCCGACCTGCTGGTGCTCGTCGCGATCGTGGCGATCCTGCTGGTCGCCTCGCCGGTCGCGACCCTGTTCGCGGCCGTCTTCTTCGCGGTGCTGCTCGGCGGCGTCCAGGCCCTCCTGCGGCGGCGGCAGGGCCGGATCGGCGAGGAGATGGCGGAGGCGGCGCTGGAGTCGTGGCAGTTCCTGCTCCCCTCGCTCGACGGGTTCCGCGAGGCGCGCCTCACGTCGAGCGCGGCGAGCCTGGTCGCCGGCTTCAGCGGGGCCAAGCGCCGCAGCGCCCAGGCTCTGCGCTCCCTCTCGCTCGTCTCGGAGCTGCCGAAGTACCTGCTCGAGATCGGCTTCGTCGTCGCCGTCGTGGGCGTCTCGGGGATCCTCGTCGCCACCGGCTCCGGCGCCGAGGCGCTCTCCGTCCTGGGCGTCTTCGCGGCCGCCTCCCTCCGCGCCCTGCCGACGCTCAACCGCGTCTCGGCCACGTTCGCGATCGTGCGCAGCGGGCAGGCGGGGCTGCGGATCGTCTCCGAGGCGGCCGAGGAGCTCGCCTCCGAGGGGGCGCACGACGAGACGCCCGGGCCGGGCGGCCGCTACTCCGGCGACATCGCGCTCGAGCACGTCACGTACCGCTACGCCGACTCCGACGTGGACGTGGTGCGGGACGTCTCGCTGGTGATCCAGCGGAACGCCACGACCGCCTTCGTCGGATCCAGCGGCGCCGGCAAGAGCACCCTCCTCGACCTGGTCCTCGGCCTGCTCCCGCCCACGAGCGGTCGGATCCTCTGCGGCGGGCGGCCGATCGACGAGGACCCGGCGGCCTGGTACGCGGGGCTCGGCGTGGTGCCGCAGGACGTGTTCCTCCTGGACGCGACCGTCGCCGCGAACGTCGCCTTCGGGGTGCCGGCGGCCGAGGTCGACCACGAGCGCGTGCGCGAGGTGCTGCGGACGGCGCAGCTCGAGGAGTTCGTCGGCGGGCTGCCGCAGGGTCTGGACACCCGCGTGGGCGAGCGCGGCGTCCGCCTCTCCGGCGGCCAGCGCCAGCGGCTCGGCCTCGCCCGGGCGCTGTACCGGCGCCCCTCGGTCCTCGTCCTCGACGAGGCGACCTCGGCGCTCGACAACCGCACGGAGCACGAGATCTCGCGGGCCGTCGCCGAGCTGCACGGCAGCATGACCGTCCTCGTGGTCGCCCACCGGCTCTCGACCGTGCGCGGCGCCGACCGGCTGCTCTTCCTCGACGGCGGCCGGATCGAGGGGGCCGGCACCTTCGAGGAGGTGCGGGCCGCGCACCCCGGCTTCGCCCAGCTCGTGGCGCTCGGAGAGCTCTCGTGAGCGGGGGAGGCCCGCGGTGGTGACGCTCGGCGACGTCCGCTCGGCACTGCTGGCGCCCCTCCGCCGAAAGGGCACGACGGTGCTGCTGCCCGGCGAGTCGTTCGGGATCGGGAACCTCGCCTACTTCTGGCTGCAGGCCCACGCCCGTCGGAGCCGCGGGGTGCCGACCGCGGTGCGCGCGACGCGGCGGACCGCGGAGTGGGCTGAGGTCTTCCCGCGGGTCCTCGAGGAGCTCGTGGTGCCCCCGGTGGAGATGTCGTTCTTCAGCCCCCGCGAGCTCGGGAGCGTCCACCAGGAGCTCGGCGTGGAGTTCACGACGGACGAGCTGGCGGACTTCGTCGCGACGATGCTGCTCCCGCCAGGCGGCCCCTTCAGTGCTCTGGTGGCGGCGGCGCGACCGGAGGCGGACCTCACCGTGAACATCCGGCGCGGCGACTACTACAGCGTCCCGGCCTTCCGCGGCCGCTACTCCTTCGACGTGGTCGAGTACGTCGACGCGGCGCTCGCCCTGGCCCGCGAGCGGGAGCCCGTGCGCAGCGTCCTGATCGTGTCGGACGACCTCGACTGGTGCAGGGTGAAGCTGGCCCGCGTCCTCGAGGGCCTCGAGGTGCGCTTCCCGGGGGCGGGGACGCCGGTGCCGCAGCAGCTCGCCCTGCTGGCCGCGTCCCGCCGCCTCGTGCTGACGAACTCGACCTTCTCGTACTGGGGCGCGCATCTCGGCGACCACGTGCACGGCGGAGCCGACGTGATCGCGCCGTGGTTCCACAGCCGTGCGTGGAACGGAGGGGCGGCGACGCAGCTCGACCCGCGCTGGCGGGTGGTCCGCGACCTCCCCGGCGGCTGGGACGGCTGACGCGGCGGGTCGGAAGCGGGCGGCTGCGCGGGTGCGCGCGCACGGCGCCGGACGGGTGCGCCTGCTGGGCGCGTCCGCCGCGACGGTGACGGCCGTGACGGGCGGGCGCCCCGACCTCGCGGTC
>NZ_PSVI01000003.1:0-95252 GCF_002931415.1 Rathayibacter sp. AY1E8 | reverse complement strand
CCGCCGCCGGCTCCATGAGCTTCACGCCGCCGACGGTCGACACGTAGACGTCGCAGCGCCGCAGGGGGATGCCCGCCTGCCGCTCGAGGACCGCGAGGATCATCGCGACCCGGGACGCGTCGACTCCGTTCGTGACGCGGCGGGGGTGCTCGCCGTCGTTCGCGATCACGAGCGCCTGGATCTCGACGGGGAGCGCGCGGCGTCCCTCCATCGCGACCGTGACGCAGATGCCCGGGGTGGGGAAGCGGGTGCGGCTGAGGAACAGACCGCTCGGGTCGGGGATCTCGGCGATGCCCTCGGCGGTCATCTCGAAGCAGCCGACCTCGTCCGTCGGGCCGAAGCGGTTCTTGAGCGAGCGGACGAAGCGCAGCGCCGTCTGCCGGTCGCCCTCGAAGTGGCAGACCACGTCGACCAGGTGCTCGAGCAGGCGCGGCCCCGCGATGGAGCCGTCCTTCGTGACGTGTCCGACGAGCACGAGGGGGAGCGCCCGCTCCTTGCAGACGCGGATGAGGGTCGCGGCGACCTCGCGGACCTGGCTGGGACCGCCGGGCAGGCCGTCGACGGTGTCGCTCGCGACCGTCTGCACCGAGTCGACGATGAGCAGGTCCGGCCGGACCTCGTCGATCTGGCCGAGCACGGTGGCGAGGTCGGTCTCGGCCGCGAGGAAGAGGCTGTCGTGCATCGCGCCGGTGCGCTCGGCCCGCATGCGCACCTGCGCGGCCGACTCCTCCGCGCTGACGTAGAGGACCCGCTGGCCCTCGGCCGCGGCGCGGCTCGCGACCTCGAGCAGGAGGGTCGACTTGCCCACGCCGGGCTCTCCCGAGAGCAGCACGACCGCGCCGGAGACGATCCCGCCGCCGAGCACGCGGTCGAGCTCGCCCACGCCGGTGGGGCGGTGCGCCGCCGACGTGGTCTCGATCTCGGTGATGGGCCGCGCGATGCGGCCGGCGGCCGGAGCCACAGCGGCGACCGCGCGGACGAGGCCGGTGCGCTCGGTGCTCTCGATCACGGAGCCCCACTGCTGGCACTCGCCGCAGCGGCCTACCCACTTCGCGGTCGTCCATCCGCACTCCGAGCAGCGGTACGGGGCGGTGCGCGTCTTCGAGGAGGCCATGAGGTCCTTTCGGGGCGGAGGAGGGGGGCGAGCGCGACGCTACGGGGGACCCCCGACACCGCCGCTCGTTCGAACGTGTCTTCGACAGTACCGTCGACCACCGACGCCGCGAGCGGGGCGCGCCAGGCCGGGGGAGAGGTCTCGTGGAAGCCGTCTGTGGAGGAGCGTCGTCGCGGAGGGGCGGAGGCGGAGGATCGCGCCTCGGAGAACGACTCAGCCCCGAGCGCCGCCCCGTCGGCGTCGGACGTCTGCGGGAGACTGGGGGACATGCCCTCGACAGTGCACGTCCTCAAGTCCGGCCGCCCGCTCGGAGTCAGCTGGTCCGGCCCCGAGGGCGCCGAGCGGGTCGTCGTCCTGGCGCATCCCGCTCCCGGCTCCTCGGACTTCGACCCCGACCCGGAGGCGACCGCGCGCCACGGGGTGCGCCTGCTCTCGTTCGACCGCCCGGGCTACGGGGCCTCCTCCCTCCTGACCGACCTCGACCCCGCCGGAGCGGGCGTCGGAGCCAGCCCCGAGCAGGCCGCCGCCGACATCGCGGAGTACCTCGCGACCGTCGGCATCGCCTCCGTCAGCGCCGCCGGCTGGTCGGCGGGAGGCCGCGTGGCCCTCGCACTCGCCGCGAACTACCCCGGCCTCGTGGAGCGCGTCGCCGTGATCGGCACGCCCGCTCCCGACGGCGCCGTGCCGTGGGTCGGCGACGAGAACCGTGCCGAGCTCGCCCGCCTGGCCGAGCTTTCGCTCGACGAGGCCGTCCGCTCGCTCACCCGCACGCTCGAGGGCGCCTTCGGCCCGACCCCCGCCCCGGACGCCCTGCTCGGGATGCTCGGCTCCGGCGACGCCGACACCGCGGTGCTCGAGACCCCCGGCGTCCGCGAGCGCCTCTCGCGCATGCTCGAGCGCGCCGTCGCCCAGGGCGCCCTCGGCATGGCCGCCGACCTCATCGGCTACGGCGTGCAGGAGTGGGGCTTCGCCGTCGAGTCCGCCGAGCCGCCCGCGCTCCTCCTCTACGGCGCCGAGGACGCGGTCGCCGGCCGCCGCCATGCCGAGTGGTACGCCGCCCGACTGCCCGACTCCCGCCTCGAGGTCGTGCCCGGCCGCGGCCACCTGCTCGCGATCCCGGAGTGGGACCGCGTGCTCGGCTTCCTCCTCCCCGCCTGACGGCGGCCCGTCCTCTCGATTGGCGCGACTTCCGGCCGTCGCGTACACTCGACCCCGGTACCGTGTCCGAGCGGCCGAAGGAGCATGTCTCGAAAACATGTGTGGGCTTGCGTCCACCGTGGGTTCAAATCCCACCGGTACCGCCAACGAGAAGGCCCCCCGCTTCCACGGAAGCAGGGGGCCTTCGTCGTTCTCGGCGTCGTGCGGCGGTCGCGACGTGCGGGTCAGCCGGCGTGGAGCAGCCAGGAGCGGCCGGCGCGCAGGGCCCGGTACAGGCGCCTGATCGCGTAGTCGGCCTCGGCCGAGCCGACGTCCGAGAAGGAGCCCGCCCCGCCCCAGAGCCCGAGCGCGTCGGCGGCCGCCGCCCGGACGTCTCGGCGGGTCGTCGCTCCGGCGAACAGCTCGTCGAGCCGGTCCGCGACGCGGGCCCGCGCGCCGTCCTGCTGCGACCGTGCGACGTCGCGCACCTCGGCGACGGCCGCCGTGATCTCGGCAAGCACAGCGGGGATCGTGCGGTCCATCCTCCTGGGCCTAGGAGCGGGAGCGCGAGCGCTGCGAGGCGGCGTGGGTCAGGAGCGTCGCCACGACTCCGACGAGCACGCCCAGCGCGGTCTCGAGCGCCCGGTCGCGCAGCAGCACGAGCTCGTCGACGGGATGCGCGAGCTCGACCATGAGGATCGCGAGCGGAGTGACGAAGGCGAGGGTCAGGCCGTAGTTGCGGCCGACGACGAGCTCGGCGGTCATCTGGAGGAGCACCACCACCACGATCACGGTGAGCGGGGAGAGCGGCAGGGCCAGGAGCGCGGCCGCGATCAGCACTCCGACGATCGTGCCGAGCATCCGGTGGCCCGCGCGCACGAGGCGGGCGCCCGCGTCCGCTCCCGAGACGGCTGCGACGGCGGAGACCATCGCCCAGTAGGGGTGGCCCAGGCCCGTCGCGGTCGAGACGGTGCCTGCCACCAGGACGACGGCCCCGAAGCGGAGCAGGGCGGCGCGCGTCGCCGGACGGGCCGCCGCCGCGCGGAACGAGGTGCGCCACGGCGTCGGGGCGAGGCGGCGTGCGCGGGGGAACGCGAGACCGCTCAGGCCGACGACGAGCGAGAAGGCGGCGGAGCCCGCGGCGAGAGCGACGGCGAGCGGGATCCGCGAGGGCTCGGACGGGACGGACGCGCACGCCGTGACGGCGAACACCGGGAACAGCGGGCCGGGCGGGTGCCAGTGCAGGGCGTCGCTGAGGTAGGCGGCCGCGACGGTCACGGCGACCACGACGGGGATGATCAGCCGGTCGCGGTGAGGAGAGAGGGAGACGACGGTGCCGAGGGTCACGGTGGTGACGAGGAACGCGGCTGCCGACAGCTGCATCAGCAGGCGCGGCCGGTGCGTGTGCTGGCGACCGTAGAGGGCCGTGAAGGCGCCGAAGGTCGCGTAGAGGGCGAGATCGGTGCGGCCGAGCGCCCAGAGGACGAGCAGCGGGACGGCGATGGAGACGCCGGCGCGCAGGGCGACGCGATGGGCGCCGGCGTGCGGGCCGAAGGCGAGGAGCTCGCGGGGGTGGGGCAGAACGGGGGTGGCGGCCATCGGGTCCTCTGATCGGGGTCCGAGCGGCGGCGGCCGGAGAAGTGTTTCACGGGTGAAGCAGATATACTTTACGTGTGAATCAGTCTGAAAGCCAGCCGGGCGACGCGGTCGACGAGATCAGGGCGGGCTGGGCGGTGCTGCGGCCCGAACTCGACACCTCCGCCGTCGACGTCGTCGGGCGGCTGATCCGCGCCTCCGCGCTGATCGTCCGGGCGACGGAGGAGCTGCTCGCCGCCCACGGGCTGACCCGCGGCGAGTTCGACGTGCTCTCCACGCTGCGTCGCGCCGGCGCTCCGCAGTCGCCGACGACCCTCCGGACGATCGCCCTCGCCTCCGCTCCCGCGATCACCAAGCGCGTGCACTCGCTGGAGCGTCGGGGCCTGGTGCGGCGCGCCGCGAACCCGGCGGACGGGCGCGGCTCGCTCATCACGCTGACTCGCGAGGGGGAGGAGCTGGTCGACCGGGCCTTCCCCGAGGTGCTCGATGCCGAGCGGGCGCTGCTCTCGGGGGTGCCCGCCGATCTGCGGGCGGAGGCGTCGCGCTCGCTCCGCGCGGTGCTCGCGAGCGTCGAGGCCGCCGCGAGCCGGTGACCCGCGTGGTGACTGCGAGGCGGCGGGCGCTCGCTACCGTGGTCCCATGCGCCTGACCTCGAGCTTCACCGTGCCGACGCGGCCGCCGGTGCTGCAGCTGGTCAAGACGGCGGCGGCCACGGTCGTCACCTGGCTCCTCGCCGGCGTCGTCTTCCCGGGGACGCTGCCCGTCTTCGGCGCGATCGCCGCGCTCCTCGTCGTCGCGCCGAGCATCAACCAGTCGTTCTCCAAGGCCCTCGAGCGCTCGGTCGGCGTCATCATCGGCGTGATCGTCGGATCCGTGATCGGCACGGTGCTCGGCGGCGAGAGCATCATCGTGCTCCTCGCGATCGTGGCCGCGATCGCCGTCGGGTGGGCCGTGCGCCTGACCCCCGCCTCCGCGGTGCAGATCCCGATCAGCGCGATGCTCGTGCTCTCGGTGGGCGCGGTCACGCCGAACTACGCGCTCGACCGCATCCTCGAGACCCTCCTCGGCGCGGCGGTGGGAGTCGTCATCAACGTGCTCATCGTCCCTCCGGTCGTGCTGGCACCGGCCGAGCGGGCGATCGGAGACCTCACCGCTCAGCTCGCCGCCGCCCTCGACGACCTCGGCGACGCCCTCCAGGCCCCCGTCCCGCGACGCCGGCTCGACGAGCTGCTCATCAACGCCCGGCTGCTGCAGACCATGCAGAGCAAGGCGGAGGAGGCGATCGCGACCGGCGAGGAGTCCCTCCGCCTCAACCCGCGCCGCTCCGCCCACCGCGACCGGCTGCTGGCCCTCGACTCCGTCGTCCCGCGGCTGGGGCGCATCGTGACCCGGGTCCGCGGCATGACGCGGACCGTGCACGACCTCTACGACGACGAGCTCGTCGGGGAGCCGACGATCGCCGACATCGCCGTCCAGCTGCACCGGGCCGCCCACGATCTGCGGCTCCTCGTGCAGTCCTCGGTCGACGTTCCCGAGCCGGAGGCGATCACGGACGAGCTGCCCGCTCTCACCGCGCCGCTCGTGATCGCAACCCCGCATCCGCAGCACTGGATCCTGCTGGGGGCGCTCGCCGAGGATCTGCGGCGCATCCGCGAGGAGATCGTCGGCGCGGAGTCCTGACGGGCGGGCGCCGAGTGGCGTCGGCGGGAGGGCTGCTCTTTCTGCGCTCGGCGTCTCACGCCGCGCGACATGCGGCTCGTGGTGGCCTGCGGTGGTCAGCCGTCCTGCTCGCCGTCCTTCCTCGGTCCGCCGCCCTCGACGAGCTCGCCGTCGCCCGGGTCGGCAGCGACCTGGTGCAGTGCCTCGGGATCGCTCGCCTCGGCGTGGAGGGTCTTGCCCTCGGCGATGAGGGAGTCGTCGTCCACGAGGATCCCGGCCAGCTCGGTGATGCGTCCCCGGAGAGCGCCGATCGGGTCCTCGGTGGGCGCGTCCTCCTCGGAGTGGTCGACCTCCGAGTCGGGGTAGCGGCGGAGGGCGGCCTCGTCCCGGTCGGGCTGCGGCGCCCGCGCGTGCTCGACGCAGAGGCGGGCGACCTCCTCCGCGTGCGCGTGCATCACGGAGTGGGAGGCGTCGGGGATCTCCCAGGCCCGCGCGTGCGGCATCGACCGGGCGATCTCCTCCGCCCACTCGCGCGGAACGAGCCGGTCGAACTCGCCGCGGATGACGAGGGCGGACGCGCGGATCCGGGGGACGGTCTCCTCGATCCGGTAGTGCATCATCTCGGGCAGCACGCGGGAGAACCAGCGCGGTCCGCAGAGGAGGTAGGCGCCCGCGGCGAGGATCGCGACCTTGAGGGGCTCGCGGACGCTCGACTGGGCGAAGCGGAGCGCGGCGGTCGGGAGGCGGCGCTCGTGCCGGTTCATCACGGGTCCGAGCAGGACGATGGTGGTCAGCTCCGGACGGCGGGCGGCGAGCTCGGCCACGACCTGCGTCCCCATCGAGTGGCCGAGGACGACGGGATCGTCGAGGCCGAGCTCGTCGATGACGGCGCCGACCAGCTCGGCGTAGTCGCCGATGTTCATTCGCCGCGCGTCGATCGGGTGCGGCACGCCGCCGAAGCCCGGCAGGTCGAGAGCGTGCACCGGACCGAACTCGTTGAGCGCGGGCGCGAGGCGCTCGAAGTAGGTGGCCGCGACTCCGATCCCCGGCACGAGGACGAACGTGCGCTCGCCGTCGCGCCCCACTGTGCTCACCCGCGCCCAGACGTCTCGGTGGTGCACCCGCTGGACCGAGACGTCGGTGCTGCGGGTGCGGCGGTGCGGATCCCGCCCCCGGGAGCGCGTGGTCGCGAAGACGTCGCGGACCCCGCGCCGGAGAGTCGTCGCGAGAGTGGGGAGGAGGTCGCTCGGGCGGAGCACGGGGCCTCCTTCGATCGGGGGAGTCGGTCGCTGCGAGCCTAGGCGCTCGCCGCCGGGCTCAGATCAGCATGTCGTCCGACCTGTGGAGGATCAGGCGGGCCGGCCCGGTGTGGAGGACGCCGTTCGTCAGGGGGGCGGTGCGGACGCCGCCGCGCCTCCGCATCGCCCGGAACGCCCCGGGGGCGAGCACGACGTCCATCCAGGCGCAGGGGTTGGCCGGTCGTCCGCCCTGGAACTCGATCCGCTCCCCGCCCTGCTCGATCGCGAACGTGCGGCCGGCGAGCGCATCGACGTCGGCGCCGCGGACGATGATGTTGCGGCGGGCGTCGGCGGGGTCGAAGGGCCCTGCGCCGAGCTCGGCGGCGATGTGCTCGAGGGTCTCGACCGCGAAGAGCGTGATCGCCGCGGGGCGGTGCGCGCGCTGGGCGAAGAAGCGGTCGCCGACGATGCCGAGGCCTGCGCGGATCTCGATCCGCTCGGGCTGCTCGTTCCCCTCGGACGGCACCGGGCCATCGGCGGGGCGGCCCTCGTAGCGGTGCAGCGGAGAGACGACGAAGCCCACGAGCTCGATCGCGGCGGCCTCCATGAGCCCACGGTACGCCGTGAGGGGGAGCAGCGGCGTCCGCCGGTCGGAGGCTCTGCGAGGCGCTCCGGGACACCGCGACGGAGCCTGGGTTCTGGTGGCTACGGCGGCGTCCCGAGAGGGAGCCGTCTGCGCCGCCACCGCCGATTCGCGGAGGGGGCTCCCGGCATGTATAGTCGTACCTCGTTGCGTGCGCCTCTGGCCCACGCGATGGACTGCGCCCGTAGCTCAACGGATAGAGCATCTGACTACGGATCAGAAGGTTGGGGGTTCGAATCCCTCCGGGCGCACTCTGGTTGAGACAGAGCAGAACGGCCCGCTTCGGCGGGCCGTTCTCGTTTTAACGGTCGCTCGTTCCGGTGGCTGTCGGCGTCGGCCTCCCGGAAAGCGCAGGGCGACGGAACAGCCGGTTCTCCACCTCGCAGGACGTCTCTTCGCGCCGTCGACGGCGCCGACCGTCTTCCGCCCGCATCCGCGATCAGTCCGCGCCCGTGCTCGCGATCACTCCTCGCAGGCTCTGCGATCACCCGTCGCGAGCATGCCGCTCGGCTCTTCTCGCGCGCCGTTTCCTCCTCCACAGCGCCCATCTCGCGCCGTTCTCCACGGATGCAGCCGTACCGGCCGCGGTGACGTCGAACCGAGCAATACTCTCCTTCCGTGGGGCTGAACGGTCGCCGCCGACGCAGTGCGCTCGGTCGGCAGAGGAGAGGACATCGGATGAGTCGAACGGAACAGTCGGGGCGGGACGAGCGCGGACGACCCCGAGCGCGGACGGCGCGAGCGCTGGTCGGCACGACGGCGGCTGCGTGCTCGTGAGCGGGCTGCTGGGCGGAGGCCTCGCGCCGCCGCCCGCCCTCGCCGCCGACGGTCCTCACACGACGATCGAGAACACCCTCCTGCAGGGAGGCGCGACGAACGCCGGCGTGACGACCGTCTCGGCCTGGGTCCAGAAGGGCGAGACGCTCCGGGTGGACCTCCACCCGCTCCAGGCGGGCTCGGGGACCGGCGAGGGCGAGACCGGCGGCGGTACCGCCCGGGTGACGGCTCCGGGCGGAGCCGTCCTCGACGAGCAGGACTTCGCGCCCGGAGCGGCGCCCTCGGTGTCCGCCGGCGGCTCGTTCGTGGCGGACGAGACCGGCGTCTTCCAGATCCGGGTGTCCGACGACGACGTGACGGCGCCGGTGAACCTCGTCTGGAGCATCGGCGTCCAGGACGCGCGGGGCGCGGCGGTCGCGGGCCGGGTGTGGTCCGACTCCTATGCGATCCAGTCCGGGGCGAAGGAGTCCTACTCCTCGCCCGAGGAGCGGCGCTCCTCCTTCACGCTTCACGCCGTCACGGAGACGGGCGCCCGCTACGAGCTGGGGCTGCGCGGCTACGACGGAGTCGCCTCGACGGTCCAGGCCACGAACAAGGGCAACGTGAAGGTCGGGTCGTCCGATCCGTCCTACCTCTCGGTCCCCATGCCGCAGTCGAGCGAGGCGGGCGGGATCGGGGCTCAGTACGTGCAGGCGTCCGGACGCTCCGGGATCGACGGCCTGCAGACCTACAAGCTCTTCCTGGACCCGCCGTCGTCCGACCTGCCGGAGTCGATCGCTCCGGCTTACCGCGCGCCGACGATCGAGGGCCTCGCCTTCCGGCGGTCGTCCGCGGGCTCCGACGCGGGCACGCTCACGGGCGTCCTGGGGACGCAGCCGGGCACCGTCGTCGTGGACGTCGATGCGGACGGGGACGGCTCCTACGACAGCGAGCGCGACGTGCACCTCACCCGGATCGCGGGGACGACCGGTCCCTTCTCGGTCGACTGGGACGGACGGGACGCGAAGGGCGGGACCGTCGACGTGACCGACCCCGACGTCACCTTCCGCGCCTCCATCGGCCGCACGAACGAGTTCCACTTCACGCGGGTCGACGCCGAGACGTCCGCCGGCGGCGTGTCCGTCGTGAGGTCGACCGGCGGCGGCGACGACCCGTCGACGGTGCACTGGGACGACTCGCTCCTCGCCGGATCGAACTCGGAGCGGTACTCCGGCACCTCCGCGGTGACGTCCGGCGACGGCGGCACCGACTCGTCCGGCGGGGTGCACCGCTGGGAGGGCGACGACTCCGGGCGCGGCCGCGTCCCCAACGCCAACGACTCGGTGCACGGCTCCTACGGCGACCTGCGGGCGATCGACGACTGGGCCTACGGCTCGGACGGTGCGGTCGCGGTCGCACGCCTCGATCCGCTCGCGCCGCACGTGAGCATCGCGAAGACCTCGTCGGTCGACTCCGCCACTCCGCTGCTCCGCGGCGCCCGCGTGCCCTACCGGGTGACGCTGACCTCGGACGGGACAGGGGACTACTCCGACGCCGCCGTCATCGACTACCTCGACAAGGGCGTGCTCGACGACGCCGAGCTCGACGCCGACTCCCTCCGCACCTCGCAGGGCACGGCCACGATCGACGCGGAGACGGGCCGCATCTCCTGGGCGGCCGGCAGCCTGCCGGTCGGGGCGACGGCCCAGCTGACCTTCGACGTGATCGTGACCGGCGAGGGGGACCGCGCGCTGACGAACACGGCCTGCCTCGCCGATGCGCCCTTCGCTCCCGCCTCGTCCGGCATGGGGACCGACGCGAACCCCTGCGCCACCGTCCCGCACGACATCGGCGAGGGGTCGCTCCTGATCCGGAAGACCGCGTCCCAGGCGAGCGCCGAGCACGGCGGCACGGCGGGCTTCGACATCGTCGTGGCGAACACCGGAACGGTCGACGCGACGGACGTGACCGTGACCGACGTCCCGACGCTCGACCACCTGCTCGAGGCGACCATCGAGAACGGCGCCGGAGGAACGCAGCCGGCCACGGAGCCCGTCACGGGTCTCGACATCCCCGCCGGCGGCCAGGTGTCGCTGCACGTCAGCGGCCGGGTCGCCGACGGGTACGACGCCGCGACCCTGCCCAACCGCGTCTCGATCACCCACCAGCCCGAGGGCTTCGACCCGCCGACGGTCGAGAACGCCTGCGCTGACGATGCGACGTCGTCCTGCGCCGAGATCCCGGTGCCGCCCGTCGAGGGCAGGCTCTCCATCGAGAAGACGGCGATCGGGAACCAGGTCGACCACGGCGGGCGTGCCGGGTTCCGGATCGTGGTCGCCAACGAGGGGGCTCGGCCGGCGGACGGGGTGACCCTCACCGACGTCCCCGAGCTCGCGCACCTGAGCGACGTCACGATCTCCCGGGACGGCGGCCCGGCGTCGTCCGACCTGACTGTCGAGAACCTGTCTCTGGCACCGGGAGCGTCGACGACGTTCACCGTGACCGGACGGGTCGCCGACGGCGTGGACGCGTGGACCATCCCCAACCGGGCGCGCCTGACCGAGGTCCCGGAGGGCTTCGATCCGACGACCGTCCTGCACCCGTGCGCGGACGACGGTGGAGCCAGCTGCGCCCAGGTGGCGGTGCCTCCGGTCGGACTCGTGCCGACGGTCCTCGCCTCGACGGGAGCGGCGGCCGGGCCCCTCGCGGCCGGAGCCGGCGCTCTGCTCCTGGCCGGCGGCGCCCTGACGGCGCTGCGCCGTCGCTCGACCCGCACCTCGTGAACCGGAGCCCGGGCCGCTGCAGCGCGGCCCGGGCTCCCGGACCCTCTCCTCGAAAGGTACTACTGCATGACCGAGCACGGCCTCCCGTACCGCATCACCGAGCGCTTCCCTTTCCCCGATGGACGCGTCGGCGTCAGCACCTGGTGGTCCGCCGACCCGGAGCAGCTGGAGCAGCAGCTCCGCACGCGCTCCGGACATCCGCATCCCGAGAGGGAGCCGGTCCGGAGACTGCACCTCGCGACCGCGACGATCGTGCTGATCGAGGAGCGGACCGCGGGAGGCTTCCGCCCGCTCGACCCCCACCTCCGGGCCCGCACCGATCCGCGCTGGCGCCGGGCTCTCCTGCGGTCGCGCAGGTCGGCCCAGCTCCGGCAGATCATCGGCCCGCGGGACCTGCCGAGGACGGATCCGCCGGTCGAGGTGTCACGGCACGTCGATCCGACACGTCGAGTGTGAAGGAGGCGGGCGGAGAGCTCGGCACCTGATGCGCGGTGAGGGTCTCCCCGCAAGGACGCCGTCAGGTCAGGCGGCTTCCTCGAGGTCGTCCTCGACTGCGACGGGCGCGTCGACCGGGGCGCACGGGGGAGCCGACTCGGCTGGGGATGCCGAGGCCGCGATGCGCGAGCGCTCGAGCCCGGCGAGGAGCACGGCGAAGGCCTCCTCGAGCTCGGCGGTGTCGCGGAGCAGGACGCGCTCACCGCTCGTCGGATCGAGGCGGACCGTCCGATAGGCCGGGCGGGGGAGGTCGGAGACCAGGGTGATGATGCCGAGGACGCCGCCGCTGCGGCGGGCGCGCGCGGTCCAGCGGTTGGCGTGGGTGCGGAGAAGGATCATGACCGGGGCCGTCCTCGGTGACGTGGTGCAGGAGCGGGGGGAGGGGGGTGTCGCTGGCGGTGCGGGGATCCTCTCGAAGCTTGCTGCACGAAGGGCCTCCGCTTCCTGTGCTTGACAGCAGAGCCGAGCAGCGGTCACCGGCGCCGGGCGGCCGCCGCGGCGTGCAGGGCCCGCAGGAACTCGGGGACGACCGGGTTCCCGGTGTCGCGGGCGAGCACACCGATCTCACGGCTCGCGCCCGGATCGTCGATCGGGATCTCGCGGACGTCGTCGTCGACCGAGGACGGGCTCGGCGGCAGGATCGTGAGTCCGAGGCCGGCTGCCGCGAGTCCCCGGGCGGCGCGGTAGTCGCCGACCTCGAACGCCGGCACGGGGTCACGGCCGTCCACGGCGAGCAGGCGCCGGGCCGACTCGTGGAGGCCGTAGCCGGGCGCCAGCATGATCAGGTCGAGGCCGCGGAGGTCCTCGACCGTGACCGAGCGCCGCGAGGCCAGCGGATGACGGGGGTCCACGACCGCGAGGAGAGGCTCCGAGTAGAGGGTCGTCGTGGTGGTGCCGGGGAGATCGGGCGGATCCGCGACGATCGCCAGCTCGGACTCGCCCTCCGCCACGGCCCGCAGGCAGAGCGCTCGGGAGCCGTGACGGAGCCCGAAGCCGACTTGCGGCCAGCGGCGGCGGAACCGGCGGATCACATCCGGCACGAAGCTCTCCCCGAGGAGCGTCTGGAAGGCGAGGTCGATCCGGCCGTGCTCCACGTCGCCCGCCTGCCGCACCTCCGCGAGCCCGGCGCGGATCACCGACATGCCGTCCTGAGCGGCCTCGGCGAGACGGGTCCCCGCCTCCGTCAGCACCACCCCGCGGCCCTCCCGGCGGAGCAGGGGAGCGCCGACCAGGGCGGACAGCCGGGCGAGCGACCGGCTCGCGGTCGGCTGCGGGATCCCGAGCTCGGCGGCCGCCGCCGTGACGCTCCCGGTCTGGGCGACCGCGACGAGCAGGGGCAGGAGGCGGAGGGTCGCGGGCCAGTCGTCGGACACGCCACCACCCTAGATCCGGACATGACCAGAACGCATGAACAGTAAGAGAAAGGACATTAGTCATGCACCCGGAGGCGGTCTACCGTCGGAATCATGAGCACCGCCGCACGCACCCGACCGATGCGCGCAGCGGCGCCCTTCTCGCAACGGCGGCTGACCATCGCCCTCCTCGCCGCCGGGGTCGCGACCTTCGCCGAGCTCTACGCCGTGCAGAGCGTCCTCCCGCAGCTCGCGCGGGAATGGGCCCACGCCCCGTCCGACGCCGCGCTCACCGTCTCGGCCGCGACCCTCGGGCTGGCGCTCTCGGTGCTGCCGTGGGCCTCGGCGGCAGAGCGCATCGGACGGCTCGAATCCATGCGGATCGCGGTCCTCACGTCCGTGGTCCTGGCGCTGCTCGCCTGCGTCGCCCCGACCTTCGAGCTCCTCCTCGTCCTGCGCTTCCTCGGGGGAGCGGCACTGGGTGCCGTCCCGGCCCTCGCCGTCGCAGCGATCCACGACCGGGTCGGAGGCGCCGGAGCGACGGCCGCCGCGACGGCGTACGTCTCCGGGACCACGATCGGCGGTGCCGCCGGACGCCTGCTCGCCGGACCGCTCGCGGCGGCGCTCGGATGGCGCGGAGCCCTGCTCGTCGTGACGGCCGTCTGCGCGGCGGCGGCGATCGTCTTCGCCGTGCTCGCGCCCCGGGGCGGCGGCGCGCGCGAGGCGGCCCCCGGCGGCTGGCGAGGGAAGACGGCGCAGGTGCTCCGCGATCCGATGCTCGTCGCGATCGCGCTGCAGACGTTCCTCGCGGTCGGCGTGTTCGTCGCGGTCTACAACTACCTGGCGTTCCGGCTCGAGGCGCCGCCGTTCGCGCTGGCGCCCGCGCTCGTCTCCCTCCTCTTCGCCGCCTACCTCGCGGGAACCGTCTCCTCCCGGCTCGCGGGGAGATGGGGGCCGCGGATCGGTCCCCGCCTCGTCATGCGGATCGGCGTCGCCCTGATGATCGTCGGACTGCTGGTGATGCTCGCCGAGAACGTCGCCGTGGTGATCGCGGGACTCCTCGTCTTCACGGCCGGCTTCTTCGCCCTGCACGCGACCGGCGCCGCCTGGACGGGAGCGCGCGCGGCTCCGGCACTCCGCGGGCACGCCGGCGCGGTCTACACGATCGCCTTCTACGCGGGTTCGGCCGTCGGCGGCTGGCTCCTCGGCCTGGCCGTCGGAGCCGGTGGCTGGCCGGCGCTGACGGCGGTGACGATCGGCCTGCTGCTCGTCGGAGCGGGGATCGTCAGCCTCCCGTCGCGCACCACCGCGGCCGGGCGCTGAACCCCCGCCTCCGCCGACCGCACCCCGAGCTCCGTCCGGCACCTCCCCGCAACGGGCGAGGTGCGACATGATGGCCCGACTGCACGAAGCGGGGGACGGCATGGCGCGGAGCACCGGAGCGGACGGCTCCCCACGCGAGAGCGGCGGAACGGACGAGGGCGGCACCGACCCGCGCTACCACGCGGGCTTCCAGCGCGGCTACGACGGACGCGAGGCCGAGCGGCGTGGCAGCGGCGAGGAGCGCCTCCGCTCCCCGTTCCTGTCGGGCGGGGCCGCGGGCACCGGGCGATCGGCCGGCCGGAGAGGCGGCGCGTCCGCTCCCGAGCACGAGGACGTGCGATCGGTCGGCGGTCCGACGGGCTCCCGAGTCTCCGGCCGACGGACAACTCCGGAGCGCGCGAGAGCGGCGGTGCGGGCCGTCCCGACACCCAGGGAGCCGACCGCGCCCCGACCCGCGGAGCCGACAGTCCCACTCCCGATCGAGCCGACCGTCCCGCTCCCCACCGAACCCGACTCCGCTCCCGGCGACGCGGCACCCGACTCCGGTGACCGTCGCGACGCGACCGACGCCGACCCCCGCCCCGCTGTCTCCACTCGCCGCATCGCCGGAGCCCTGGCGGTCGTCGGCGCCGTGAGCGTCCTCGTCGGACTCCTCGCCCTCTGGAACAGCTCCCACAGCTGGTACGACTACTCGCCGTCGCAGAGCGCCTTCGGGCCCGAGCAGTACCTCCGCGTGCTCAGCGACAACGCGATCGGACCGTTCCTCACCGTCGGCCTGATCGCGCTCGGCCTGGCGGTCGTGGTCCCGCTGCTGAGGGCTCCCCGCCGATGACGCGGGTCCGCCTGCTCTGGGCCGCCGCCATCGCGGTCACCGTCGTCCTCTGGGCCGCAGTGCTCGCGCTCCCGGTCGTCGTCCTCCTGCTGCCGAACCAGTACCAGGGCGACTCGATCACGGTCCCGCCGGAGCTCTACGTGCGGCAGGCGCTCGCGATGGTCGCGCCGCCGCTCCAGACCGCCGCCCTGGTGATGCTGGGGGCGCTGATCGTCGTCGCGGTCGCGCGGCGCCCGCCTGCGAAGGCCCGTACGACGGACGCGGCGAGCGGCTGGGACGACGCCGTGCTCCTCGACCCGGACGGCCGCGAGCAGCGCGGAACGGGCCCCGCAGGCCGCTGAGCATCCCCTGCTCGATCGGAGTCCGCCTCCCGGGAGCACCCGCTGCTCCCCGGTCGGAAGCCGCTCCTCCGAACGCACCCGCCCCTCACGCCGGCAGCAGCTGGAACCGCTCCCGCGCCGCTCCGCCGGCGACGAGGTCCGCGAGCAGCTCGCCCAGGACCGGTCCGAACGTGAAGCCGTGCCCCGAGAACCCGGTCGCCAGAGTCACGCGGCCCACGCGGTCGAGCACGAAGTCCTCGTCGGGCGTGCTGTCGTAGAGGCAGCTGATCGGAGCGGCGCTCGCCGCGTCCACGCCCGGGATCCACTCCGCGACGTAGCCGACGAGGCGGGCGAGCGCTCCGGGCTCGGGCTCGACGGTGCGCTCGTCCGGATCGACGACCACTCCGGTGCTGTGCTCGCCCACCTTCACCCCGACTCCGGGCGTCGCGAGCCCGTAGACGACGGGCAGGCCCGGGCGGTGGTGGGCGAAGCTCGGCCACGAGTCGAGGGGCAGGTCCGTCGCGAAGTGCGCGGGCTGCTCCTGCGTGACGCGCAGCGGAGGGAGGCGTCGACCGGCCGCGCGGACGAGACCCTCCACGAGGGGCGGCGTCCAGGATCCGCCGGCCACGACGACCGCGTCGGCGTTGAGGGCGCCGTCCGAGGTCAGCACGCGCACGTCGTCGGCGCGCTCCTCGATGCCCAGCACTCGCGTCCGCGTCCGGAGGACGGCGCCGCGTCCGAGGGCGGAGTCGAGCATCGCGTCGATCGCGGCCGCCGCGTCGAGGCGTCCGCCCTCGGGGTGCAGCAGGACGTCGGTCTCGAAGCGGAGTCCCGGCCAGCGCCGTTGCGCCTCGTCCGCCTCGATCCGCACCACGGGGATCCCGTCGCGCAGGAGGACAGCCTCGACGGCGGCCAGGACGGCGGGGTCGCCGTGGTCGATCGCGCCGACCGGGTGCAGCAGGCGGCGGCCGGTCTCGGCTTCGAGCCGTGCCCAGGCGCGCCCGGCCTGTCCGCTGAGGGCGCGTTAGTCGTCCTCGAGGTAGCCGCGGCGGAAGATGCGCGTCTCGCCGTGGGACGAGCCGCGGTCGTGGCCCCGCTCGAACTGCTCGACGAGCACCACGCGATCGCCGCGCTCGGTGAGGGCGCGGGCTGTCGCCGCTCCGACCAGGCCGGCTCCGACGACGACGACCTCTCGGGTCACGGGGTCTCCCGGGAGGCGCGGCGCACGCCGAGCAGGACGACCAGGCGGAGGAACCCGACGAGTCCCATGCCGATCAGTGCGGCGATCAGCATCAGCACGGCGACACCGGCCACCCAGGTCGTGTCGCCCGTCACCGACTGAGCTGCGAACTCGGTGCAGAACAGCGCCAGCCCCGCGTAGCTCAGGATGAGGACGGTGATCGTCCCGGGGCGGCGGAGGCGCTGCGCGGGCGTCCGCCAGAGGGCGGGCGGCTCGAGCCAGCGGCGCAGCAGCCGGATCACGAGGGTGCCGACCAGGCCGAGGAAGCCGGCCGCGATCAGGATGATGCCCGCGCCGCCCAGCCCCGACGCCTCGACGCCGGCCAGCTCGAGGGCGATCCCGATCGCGACGCCGACGGCTCCGGCGCCCCCCGCGATCATGGCCGCCCACACCCCGAAGCCGCCGCGGAGGACGCTCTCACGCTCGGGACGCGACGGGTCGGCGTCCATCGGACGCTGCTGACGCGGACGGATCGGCGCGGGGGGAGCCGACGCCGGCGCTGCTGCCGGAGCGGCCGCGGCCTCGGACACGCCCCAGACCGGAGCGGCGTCCGGCGTCTGCGACTCGATCACGTTCTCGCGCACCGGCACGTAGCGCAGCGGCGCGTCGATCCGCACCTGCGGCCGCCCGCGCACGACGATCGTCGCCCCCAGGTCGGCCCCGCGCTCCAGTGCGACGGGTCCGAGGAGGAGCCCGACCGCCGGATCGATCCGCCACGCGTCCGACCGGGGAGCCGACCCGTACCACTCCGCCGACACGGCCCCGCCGAGATCGACCGAGATCGGCCGCCCGTCGCTGTAGCTCGTCACCGGCACGAGCGAGCGGCCGGAGTTGCGCACCCGCGCGCCCACCCGCCACCAGTCGTCCCCGGCGTGCGTCAGCCGCACCTCGACGTCGACCAGCGACGCCGGCACCGCCCGCCGCCGTCCGATGACCACCGCGACGACCGCGAGCCCGGCGATGACCAGCCCGCCGAGCAGGCCGACCACTCCGATGAAGATCTCCATGGGAGCAGTCAAGCAGGCGCGGGTCGCCGGCGCGGGCGCGACGAGGTCGCCTCCGGGAGGCTCGATCCCGGCCGTCGACGCTGTCGCTCCGCGCGGCCGCCCCCTGTTCCCGACCCTCCGCCCGACCGTCGAGCCCGGAGCGGGCCACTCCGCATACTGAGGAGGCGCGTCGCGTCGACCGCATCGCGGGTCTCATCGCAGGAGGGTCGATCATGCGCCACTGGCCTACGTTCCCCGTGCGCCGGCGCCCTCGTCGACGGGCCGGTGCGATCCTCGCTCTGCTGGGAGCTGCGGCGCTCGCCGTCGCCGCCGTCGCGCTGTCGGACACGGCGGGAGGAGGCGGACCGGAGGCGGTGTCCTCCTCGGCCGGTGCTTCTGCGGCGTCGAGCAGTCCCGCTGCTCCCGCGCCGAGCAGCCCCTCGGCGGACGTCGAGCCGTCCGCTCCGGAAACGGAGCCGTCCGCTCCGTCCCTCGCGACGCTGGCCGCTCTCCCCTCGGTCGAAGGCCCCGCCGCCGTCCCTTACGACCGCGACCTCTTCGGGCAGGCGTGGTCGGACGTCGACCGCAACGGCTGCGATACCCGCAACGACGTCCTCGGCCGCGACCTGCTCGGCCCCAATTTCAAGCCCGGCACCCGCGACTGCAAGGTCCTCACCGGCACCCTGATCGACCCCTACGACGGCGCCTCGGTCGCCTTCGTCTCCGGGACCGACACCTCCCGCCTGGTGCAGATCGACCACGTCGTCGCCCTCGGCTGGGCGTGGCACCACGGCGCCTGGTCGTGGACGGACCAGCAGCGCCTCGCCTTCGCGAACGACCCCGCGAACCTCGTCGCCGCCTCCGAGCAGACCAACCGCGCGAAGAGCGACGCTGGCCCGGGGGAGTGGCTGCCGCCGGCCCCGGAGCTGCGCTGCGGGTACGTGGAGCAGTTCGTGGAAGTGCTCAGCGAGTACGGGCTCGGGATCGACGCCCGGGATCGCGCGGCGTCGGAGGCGGTGCTGGCGGGGTGCGATGTCTTTTAGATCGCTTCCCAGTTAGTGGATAAACCCTTGCAGTCAAGGCCTGAGATTTCGCGACAATGCGCCAGGTCCTTTCCCCTTGCCAGCATGTGCAGCCTTGCCTCCCACGAGATGCAAGTACTTCTCCGGAACAGAAGACAACTCTAGATGGTGCTTCAGCCCCTCGACGGCGCGGGGCGCTGGATACAAACCCCCTCCAATCGCTTCGTATCCAAGCGATCTCGCAATGGCGTCTCCGAATACCCTTGCCAGCGCCACAGGAGTCGCGTTTCCTGCTTGAAGAGTCTGGTCCCGAAAGCTACCTGACACCAACCAGCCATCCGGAAAAGTCTGAAGCTTCAGCTGCTCTTCGATCGACAGAGGGCGATTTTCCCAGTGGAAGGGTCCAGTAGAAGGTCCCGGAGACGCAGACAAGGTCCAAGACGGTAGATCCGGGCTCAACTTCAGCAAGAAGTTCCAGAATTTCGTACGGTATCCAAAGATCTCCGGTCCACCCCCACGCTCGGTTAGCCATAAGTAGTTGTGCCCAGGCGGAATGGAGGGAAGGAGATCAACCCATTTCCCGCGACCAATCGGCTTGTTTTTTACTGATACATTTGACAGCGCGTCCCAGGCCGTAACTTTAGCCAAAGGGTTCGAAGATTCTGGCCACTCGAAAACAAATCCGTCACGTAGAGCTACGACGATCGCTCGCCTGCGATTCTGCGGAACACCAAAATCCGCGGCGTTTACAATTTTGAACTCCAGGTTGTAGTTTGCGCCCGTTTCCAATGAGATTCGCGCAAGCTCATCTCGTAGAAAATCGATAGCAGAACCGGCGCCTTGGACGAATCCGACAACGTTTTCGAACAAAACAGCTCGCGGTAGAAATTTTCTGACCAAATCGAGAGTACTAATGACCGTTGCCGCGCGATTGTCCAACATGCCGCGGCGCCCTCCGGCAGCCCATTGCGCCGCCATCGAGAACGGCTGACACGGTGGACCTCCGGCCAGCAGATCCAGCTCGCCTACCTTGAGTCCAACCGCTTTGGGGGTTACGGTCCGCGCGAATTCGATGACGTCGCCCGTTCCTAGTAAAGGCCAATCGGTATTGCGCCGTAGTGTTTCTCGTTGCCGGGCCCCCAGCTCCACCACGCCTGTGTGACTATAGCCAGCTTGATGAAGCCCAAGATCTAGACCTCCAGCGCCGGAAAACAATGAAAGAAGAGACGGCACTACCGATCATCCGCCTCGAAAAAGTTCAAACGGGCTATCCCAACTTTGAAAATCAAATGAAGGTCGCTCAAGTTCTTCTTCCGGTGAGGAGGTTACTAAAAAGACGTGCTAATGCTACCATGCTCGAAATCGGCAAACTTGGAGGACTTTTGGTTGACACCGTGGGGGGAGAGCTGAAGCAGCTCACTTTAGAGTCACTGCATCCCGACTGGTATAATCCAAGGTTTCCACCCGGGGCTGAGAACAATTTCCAATCGGACCTTGATGTATATGCATATTTGGACAAGCAGTTCGATGCGGCTTCGGTCGCTGAGTCGATATCTCGGCATGGGTTTTTTCTGTCGGAGCCTTTGATTGCGATTCCTGATCCTACACTAGGAAGTCATTACATTGTTGTGGAGGGTAATCGGCGTTTGGCTGCGCTTAGGGGGTTGGCCGACCCATCCGTCCGAGCGGTTATGACCGATCCGCGTTGGAAGCAAATGAAGACTGGCGCTGAGGCACCCTTAGCGGTTCCAGTCTTGGTCGCCCCAACAAGAGAGCATGTGGCACCAATACTTGGGTACCGGCACGTAACGGGCATAGCGCCGTGGGATCCGTATCAGCAAGCGAGGTATGTGGCTTCCCTCATTGACGGCGATCCAGGATTGTCGGCAGTTGAAGTCGGTGAGTTGATCGGTCGGGATCTCTCGGAAGTTCGGTCATTCTACCGAAATTATTCAATCGTAGAGCAAGCCAACGAAATATTCTTACTGCCAGATACAGAAAGGATTATAGATGAGTTCGGTGTGTGGACTCGTGCGATGTCCAGTGCTCCCCTGCGCGAGTACATCGGCGCACTGCCGCCTCGCGAAGTTCAAGAACAGACATATCCGCTTCCCGAGGGTGCTCAACCACGCTTGTCGAACTTGGTGACATGGATTTTCGGAGATCCTCGAAGTGAGGCTCGCGAGGGAAGCCGGAAGGTGAGATCTAGCCGGGTAATCTCTGACTCGAGGCAGTTGACGCGGTTGGGTCGGGTCGTGGGGAGTTCGGCCGGTCTAGAGGCCCTCGAAGCCGGAGCGTCGTTGGTAGAAGCCGAGCGCGCTCTCCTAGACGGGTCTGTTAAGTTTGCTGAATCAATTAATAAGGCAGCTTCAAATCTGGAGGCGGCTATTCCACACAGCAGTCAGGCTCTACGCGAGTTGCATTCAGAGGAATTGGGTCGAATCGACATCGCTTTGCGTGCAATTGGGGCAAAGGAATGACGGAGATCACCTTAGACCCGCCAGCTAACTTCTCCGCATTCGAGCTCGCCGAGTGGATCGAATTTCACCTGTTGCTCAACGGCCTTGAGAGCATTTCGCGATCGTCCATCATGCAAAAATTTCCAGCGGGGCAATCCCCGGACGCTGCAGAAATGGACCAGCTGTTCTCTGAGATCCGGCGGCGCTCAATATTGTGTGAGTCTCTTTACCCATACCGCGAGGTTGACGAATCCATAGCTGTCGACAGCGAAATCGATGGCCGGGTTTACCAACTTCTATTGATATTGTCACTCCGTTCCGCACCCTTCAGGCTTGAAAACAGGTATAACGAAATCAATCCGGCATTCGAATTGATCACTCGTGAAGCCCTAATAAGTAATCTTGGAGACAGGGCTCGCGCTGTTCGTTTCGGTTGGCCAAGTGACGATGGCAGACCGGAAAGGTTGGATGCGGCAGTCACGTGGCTTGCGAAGGAGTTGGGTCTTTCGGAGGGAAATACGAGTGGGGATATCGATAGCTCCGATAAAGACGGGGGCATCGATGTGGTGGGCTGGAAACCCTTCTCCGACGGAGCGCCTGCTTTCCCAGTGTGGCTTGTGCAATGCACGGTCCAGGCGACGTATGAGCGAAAGCCTAGCGATGTGAAGCCGGAAAAGTGGATGGCTTGGATCAAATTCGGTAAGCCTCCTGGTATTGCGCTCAGTATCCCGTATGCAATTCCGCCCGATGCAAAAATTTGGGGAACTCTTCGATGGTCTGCTGGCCTGATACTCGATCGACTTCGCCTTTGCGAAGACCTTCGGACGACGGACGCTCTTTTATCCCACCGAGAGCACGACGAGCTTCCTGCTTGGATTGTCTTAGAGATCGCTAAAATTAGAGCTGCGCTATTGTCGTCGACGGGAATAACGCCGCGAATGGCCAAGCGCCGGCAAGCACTTCGGCGATAAGCGGCGTCGGAAAAGCCCTTTGGCCGGGCTGGTGAGCGCAACCCGTTCTCAACCGTCGGGCAAAGCTTAGGTGCTTGGCCGTATGCGGTTTTAGAAGGTTCTAGCTGGATAGGTATTGGTTCATGTTTTTGACGAAGAGCACGACGTACTGCATAACCAACGCACTCTCAACTATAACCAGATGAAAAGCTCTGGTGTGTTAGGTAGTCGGGTTCATGAGGTTGTCGAAGGTTTGCAGCTTTAGTCATCTATTTTGGACACCTGAAGAAGGATCATCCGGTCGAGGACATCGATGTCGACGAGCCCGTAGAAGTCGACCAGGTGATCCATGCGGCCGGCCGGAGTCTGCGAAGGCGCTAGTCGCGACACCGCGAGTACCTCTTGCAGAGGCACCTCCAGGAGGCGTCGGACCCCCAACGGACGGATGCGGGGGGCCGGCGTTCCCGCGATGCGCAGCGTGCGTTGGGACCCGAGGAGGGGGATCTCGAAGTCGTCGGCTTCGATGCGGTGGGAGTCGAGCAGTGAGGCGATCGCTCCGTTCATCGCCGCGTCCGCCGATCCGAGGATGGACTCGTCCTCCACAGTGCCCGCGATCAGGCGGCGGAGGCGCGACTGCAGGACGGGTCCCTCCGCAGCGATCGCCGCTTCGACCACGCCTTCGAGCGCGGACTCTTCGAGCAGCTGCGTGGCGGAGAGGGCGGCGGGACGGACGTAGGCGATGTACTCCGATTCGACGAGCCCGAGGGCACGCTCGGGAACCTGTTCCTCGGGGACGACGGAGACGGAGGCGCCGATGGTGCTTCCGGCGTCGGACGATGTGTTCTGGCCGCCCGTCACCTGCATTGTCGACTGCTCGACGACCTCGTCCGCGAGGGCACGGATCTCGTCCTCGTCGAGGGCGGGCGTCTGGACGAAGGCGAGGAGTCGGCGAATCCTCTTCGTCGCGTCCCGGACGATCGCCCGCCGATCACCGGTGACGGTGACGAAGGAACGCGCGAGCGCGCGCACCAGGGCGCTGTCACCGCCGATCGACCGCCGCTCGAACAGTTGGTTGAGGTCGCTCTCCGACAGGGGTCCGAGCAGTTCGGGCTCCAGTCGGAACGCTTCGCCCTGCCACCACAGGCGAGCCCAGGTGTGACGGGTCAGGTCGCTTCCGATCCATCGTTCTTTGTTGCGGTGCCCGAACCGCCATTCGGTGACGTCTGGCAGCACCGCGAACGAGACGAAGGACCAGACGTCCCCGGTCGCCGCTTCGGCGAACGGCACGTCGATCAGCTCGCGGACCACGAACGCGGCCTCACGGTCGAAACGCCCGAGGTCGTCGCCGGCGGAGTCCGGGAATCCGTGGCTCTCCGCGAGAGCGGTGACCCGCTCCCGAAGGGTCTCGAACTCCTGCTCGTCGGCGCGGTTCCCGATCGCGCGCCAGTGGGCGTCGCGGATCAACTGCCGCCCGCTCGCGGACCCGTCGTTCTTGACCCGGTCCCATTCCCCTGCCGCGATCGCCCTGCTCAGCCTCGGCCAGATGATCACGAGAGCTGCCTTCCGACGCCGAGCGTGCGCACTTTCGACATGATCGCCGCCCGCCACATCGCCAGCTCGGAGGGGACGACGGGGACGGATCCGAGGTCGTCCGCCCGGGTGAGGAGTGAGCGGAGCACGTGACCGACTGTCTCCTCCTCCCAGTCGTTCTCCATCAGGTCGTGCTGAAGCATCGAGGCGGACTCCAGCAGCAGTCCGAGAACGCCTTCCTCGAGGCCGTCGAGCAGCATCTTCTCGCGGTCGGTGGGCCTCCTGGATCCGATGGCCTTCGTGAGTTCCGCATCGCGCTCGTTGATCTGCAGCCGGAAGCCCGCGAGGAAGGCCTGGTCCAGCTCCTGAGACGTCTCGAGGTGCCAACTGGCGGCGTTCGGAAGTCGCGTCTTGACGAAGTCGACGACCTCGACGGGGAACATGCCGATGGTGCCTTCGAGTGCCACCGTGTACCGGCGCTCGGCCAGCACGGAGCCGCGACGTCGGGCCGTCCCGGCTCCGACGTCCGCATTCGGCAGAGCGACGACGGCGGTGGTGATCTCGACCTTCCCGTCGAGGCGGGCTCCCGGCATCGTGACCGTGAAGTCGGTGACTCCGGCGTCCGCGAGTGGGATCCGGGGAGCGGCCGCGCGGAACCTACTGGACGAACAGGACCAGGAGACGGCGAGCGCCATCTCGCGCAGCGTCAGACCGGTCTCCGTCTCGACGGCGCGAGGGTCGATCTCGACGGAGCCGCGGATCACCAGGTCGATCGAGGGGTCCCACCCCTCGATCTCGTCCCGGAGAGGAACCCACGCGTCCCCGTCGAGGAGATCCGGCGCCGACCAGCTGATCGTCGCGGGTGAGGGTGTGCGATAGGGCGCGAGTGCGTCCGCCATGTCAGCTCTTCCAATCCACAGTGAGACGCAGGGCGGCGTCGTCGACGATCGTCACGGAGAGCCACCACCGATCCGCCGCATCGGTCTGCGGCGACAATACGGATCCCTGAACGACGGAGGCGTCGTCCTCCTGCCGACGCCAGACGAAGTCGGGCGCTGCGGCGCCCTCGGGCGGGTCCTCTTCGAGGCCACCGCCGTCTAGGACGACCTGCGCCGAGGCGACCACGGTCTGCTCGTCCTCCGACGGGGGGACCTCGACCAACGCGCGTAGGACAGCGATTCCGTCCTCGACCACGACACTCGGACCTTCGACGATGCGCGGCTTCGTCGCGCGCCGACGCCGAGAGCCGCCGCCCCCGCCGCCTCCCGAGCGCTTGTCCGCGACGGGACCGTCGGACCCGGCACCCGTCCCCGAGAAACTGCGAGTGACGGAGCCGAGACGGGCGGCCAGTCGACCGAGGCCCGCCGTCTCTGTGGAGGACTTCAACGTCTTCTTCGGTCCCGTCTCCTTCTGGATCGCCCCCCGGAGGAATGCGCCCAAATTGTTGACGACGCCGAGGTCGGTGCCGCGCAGTCCGGCCGGTACCCACGCGTCATGAGTCGGAGGTTCGGCACGACCGAAGACGTCGTCGGCCTCTCCGGACCCGATGAAGACACCGGAGTAGCCGAATCGAGGGTCGGGGTGCTCTTCGCCGATGAAGTAGTCGACGACGAGTTCGACCCTGCGCATCCGTGCGATGTGACGGCGTGGCCCACTGATCGGACATGCCGCGTCGAACTCGTCGTCCTCGGAGGGAACGGCCGGGGACAGCTGCAGTGCCATCGTTCCCACGTCGAACGGCGCTCGCTGGCGGGTGTAACGGTGGCCGTCGAGTCGACGGGCCTTCTCGAGGGCCATCGCGAAGGGTGCGACCGTCGGAATCCGATCGGCCGAAGGGACCGCTTCCTGCTTCCCGTCGACACTCGTGGAGAGGAGGAGGACTCCTTCCGGCGCGGGGACCGTCTTCGGCCAGAGGTGCCAGACCATGGAGGAACGGAGGAAGGCGATCGCTTCATCGACGGTCCTCGGTCGTTCCGAGTCGAACATCCCCAGGTCGGGGTCGATGATGACGACGTCCGTCCCGTGCTCGCCCTCGGTGAATCCCGGCAGCCCCAGTCGCGCAGACAGGTCCGCCGCTTCGAACCCCGTCACCGGGTCGGGCACGCCGTCCACCAGGTCGCCCCACCAGTGACGGCCCGTGTAGACGTCGTTCCCGTCCATCCACTTGTGCGTCATCGCTGCGCCCATGACTCGCCGGCCGGCCTTGCGATCGACCGCGTGGGTGTCGACCAGGATGGCGCTCGCCCGACTGACCGAGTAGTAGATGCCCTTGCCGAAACCGTAGGTCCCGCCCCCCAGCGACTGGTTCCGTGGCTCGCCCACGTTGCGGAGGAACTGGACGAAGTCGGGGCGCTCGTCCTCCTCGACGCGTGCATCAGCGCGCGCGGGACCACCGAGTCCCACGGTCCCTCGATCGCTGACCGTCATGACGAGAGTGTCGGGGGTCCATTCGGTCTTCTCGAAGAGTCCGCTCTCCGTCGGAAGTTTCGACTCGAAGTTCTCCTGCCACACAGCGGCACGATCACCGAGGCGGGAGATGTCGATGGAGAACCGGACCTCGAGCCCGGCCCGAGCGTCCCAACTGTTCTGAGCGGCTTCTCTCGCCAGGACGGTGAGGGGATCGAGTCTGGGCTGACCGAGTTGCTTCTTGATGCCGTCGGCCGCTGCCGAGCCTTCCGGCGCGAAGCGCTGGGACCACCATTCAGGCATGTAGGACCTCCTGCAGGAGTTCGTCGACACCGCGTGCCGAGGCGAAGGGAAGAAGCGCTGCGGTCCGCAGTCGATAACTCACGTCGGAGTAGTCCTCCTCGGCACTACCGGGCAAGGGGACGAGTCGGGGTGTCGTGTCTTCGACATCGAGCACGATGACGGAGCCCGTCCGAAATCGAGTCAGTGGAGGACCGTCGACCGCGGTCGACAAGCCGAGTAGAGCGAGCGGTCGGTCGAGATCGACGTCGTGAACCTCGCGGAGTCGCGCCGCGGTCTCGAGGACGGTGGCACCGTCCTCCGCTTCGAACACCTCGATCAGAAGGAGGTGCAGGCTTCGCCCGTCGTGCCTCGCCAACTGTCGGAGGCCGTGGACTTCGATGGAGTCCGAGTCCGCCACGGCCTTGACCTCGACGCAGCCGGAGGGGAACTCGAAGTCGTGCGGTTCTCGGAAGGGCCCACGCCAGGCGTCCGCGACGGTCGCGTCGATGCTCAGAGCCCGATCGAGAACGGCGAACTCCGCCGCGATCCCCATCTGCTCGATGAACGACAACCGCTTCCCTCGCTCCAGGGCGAGAAGACGCCGCCATCGGTCGATCGCTTCGAGAGCCGCCGCGCCCGCTGACCGCGGGTCGTCGACGCTCGCGATGACGTCCTCGATGAGGAGGTCGAACTCCGCGTGCACGGAGGAGTCGCCGCACGCGACGTCCAGGACGCTTCCGCTGTCGACGCCGAAGGCCAGGTGGCGAACGGCGAAACGAACGGCGTCCCCGTCCCCCGGGAGCGACGGAGGTGCGATGACGAGAGGGACGAAGAGGTGACGTCGACCCTCACCGTCCACACCGAGACGGACACTTCTCGGACCCACGTCCTTCATCGGGAAGGATTCGAGCCGATTCCCCGAGGGACGGACGAGGACCGCCCAGGCGCCGGCGGTCGTTCCCGTCGGACTCACGCCGTCGTTTCCGCTTCGGTGTCCTCATCGACGCCTTCGGCGCGATCGTCGGGCTCCTCGATCTCCATGTTCGACAGATCGACCGAGACCTTCGTCGCCGCGACGACGAGCTCAGGGGAACGCTGGCCCGGGAAGACGACGCCGATACCGACCGGGACGACCTCGGCGTCCATGGACAGGCGGAGTCCGTCCCTGCCGCCCAGCGCCCCACCCTTCGGAGCGATGAAATAGAGGACGAGCAGACCCTCCGCGCGGGCGACGGGATCGAGGTCTCTGAGCCTGATCAGGTCCTCCTCACTGGCCTTGCGCGCGTCCTGACGGGACAGACCGAGATCGGCGACACGGTCCTCCTTGCTCATCAGGGTCTTGATGTCGGCCCCCTCGAAGCTCTCCTTCCCGTTCACCCGGCCGCGCGTGACCATGTGCACGTCGAGATCCCCGACCTGGACGGGCTCACCCTCCGGGCTCTCGACGATCGCGACGGACCACGTCTCGAGGCTCTTCTCTTCAGCAGTGGTGCACTTCTCGATGTACTGCCGCATGAGGTCGGGATCGACGTCCTTCGACTCCGTGTGCACCGAGTAGTCCGACAGGAACCTCTGAACCAGATCCACCGGAACGTGACGGTAGAGTCGCGCTCCTGTCGCTCCGGTCTCCAGAGGTCGTTCCGATCGTCCGCATGCGTCGAGGAGTGCGGTCGCGGCGTCGAGGTTGTTCTGCAGCCACGTCCGGTCGTGGTTCCGGAAGTACCGCGTCTGGAAGCGCCGCCCCTCGAACGACACGAATCGAGGGGAGGCGGCTCCCATCTTCGCGGTGATCCGCAGCGCCGGGTGCGTACTGATACGGACAGCGGCCTGTTCCGGCGTGATGTCCTCCCGCTGGAATCGGTCGATGTCGTCGCGCATCTCGTACTCGACCCGGGAGAGATGGCGGAAGTTGTCCTGCAGCTCCGCCGTCATCCAGATCCGGGGCAGGTCCTCGTAGCCGGTCCGGTAGCCGAACCAGCGCCCCATCTGCATCAGAGTGTCGTACGCGCTGGCGGCTCGAATGAAGAAGCTGACGACCAGTCCTTCAAGGGTCAGGCCGCGCGAGAGAGTGTTTCCACCGACGGCGATGACGACCTGCGAGGGCCGGGAGTTGTAGTCGAGGCGGTCGGTGCTGCGGAAGTTGTCGAGGACGACCCGGGACTCGTCGACGCTCAATCGCAGGAACGGGAGGATCTCGTCGAACGTCGAGACGGACTTCGTAGGATCCTCGAGGGGCACTCGCGTGCTCTCCGTCGCCCAGAGTGCGCGCAGTCGATCCTCCGTCCCGGACCCTTCAGTGGCGAGACCGAGCGCTGTGGCGCCCCGGTACTGCTCGATGACCGGTTTGAAGGCCTCGTGCACCGACGTCTTGACCGTGGTGTGCACCAGCATCGAGCTGTGGCCGCGGTCGCCGCGTGCTCGACGGGCAGCCGTCGCCAGCCAGAACCAGTCGAGCGCGTCGGCGAACTCGGCGGTCACCTCCGGTACGAAGGTCGCGGCGTCCTTGGTGCCGGGCCGCAGTTTCGCGACGTCGTCGTCCGGCACGATCCGCACCATGTCGTATCCGTCTTCGGGCTGATCGGTCGATGCCAGGTCGGACGTCACCGTGTCACGACCGAAGATCTTCTCGGGTCCGAAGTAGCCGTCAGGCCTTGGCAGGCTGAGGATGAAGTCCCGCGGGTACAGATTGCTCTTGTCGTAAGGGTTGATGAAGACATTGGCGAAGGGAGTCGCGGTGTAGCCGATGTAGGTCGACTTGGCGGCGAGGCCGAGCAGATCCGTGATGAGCGGATTGATGGTCGACGTCTCAACGGACGCCTGGTCCGCCTCGTCGTCGATCACGAGCATCGGGCGCTCCCGGAGCGCCGTCCGGGCCCCGTCCGTCTCGAGCCACTTCTTCAGCTTCCTCAGGACGGAGGCGTTCTTCTTCACCACCGCGACTCCGGTCTTGTTCCCGGAGAGGAGCGCAGCAGCGTCGAACGGAGGGAGTCGGAAGTCGCGGTCGAGCTCGGTCAGTCGGAACCAGTCCTTCGCCGGAACCCGCGCGAGCGCTTCCTCCAAGCGCATCTGCGTCTGCTTGCGGAGGGCGTTGTGGATACCGGAGAGGACGATGATGAGCCCGTACTCGAGATCGGCCATCTTCGCCGCCGTGGCGAGGAAGTTCGTCGTCTTGCCGCTCTGCACGTAGCCCACCACGAGACCGCGGGTACCCCAGCCGGCCTTGTCGGGTCGTTCTGTGTGAGCGACGACCTTGTCCGACGAGCTGTTGACGCTCATCAGGCGGTCGTCGTTCCAGCCTTCCGAGCGGAACTGCTCGTACAGACCGCTCCAGAACTTGTCGTCCGGGGTGGGGCCCGGGTACCAGTCCGCCTTGCCCGCGGCGATGATGACCGGTCCGCCCGTCACCACTTTCTTCTTATCCGCTTCGAACCGATCGCGGAGCTGGGCGAGTACGCCCGCGTCCAGTACACCTGACATCGATTCTTCTGCGGCCTCGACGCCGTGCCGGCGCGCGTACGAGGCGAACATTCCGTAGAACATGTCGATGCTGATCGAGACCACTTATCCTTCGTCGGACGATGATGCTCGTGCAGCCTATTGAGGCCCACCGATATGGGCAACTCGAAGTCGAACCGGTTCAGCTCAATGAAGCGGCATTCGAGTCGACCCTCAGAAAAGTGAGATCGAATCCGTTTCGCGAGGACCGGCGACGAGGACGTCGCCGTCCAACGCGCCGATGAGGTGAGCCGCGATCGCAGCGCCGAGCGGGATGGGCACGGCGTTACCGATCTGCTTCGCGATGGCCGTCCGGGACCCGACGAATCGGTAGTCGGTGGGGAAGCCCTGCAAGACGGCCGCTTCGAAGAGGGAGATCGACCGCATCGCTTCGGGGTGCAGGTAGCGGCCCTTCTCCGGCTTGAAGAACTCGGTCCTGATGGTCACGGCCGGCTTGTCCCAGTGCAGCCGTCCCATCACGTCAGCCGAGCCTGTGCGGTGGTTCCTCCAGCAGTTCGCCTGCAGCTCGTAAGGGAGGTCGAACCGATTACCGCCGGGCGGGATCCGGGCGAAGCGCTGGAGGGACAGTGATGAGTAATTCCTCCCGGTGTGCAGTTCGAGACCGGAATACGGACCCTTGAGCAGTCTTCCCGCGAACTCGATCGACCGCTCGGGGAGGTCTCTCTCATCGATGGTCTCGAAGGAGATCCGGTGCTCCGCCATCAGAGCGTCGCGAACGGTCCGGTGACGTCCGAGATGGGAGGGCTCGGGGAAGCCCGGCGTGACGAGATCGCGACGGTGACCGATGAGTACGGCGCGCTTCCGTGCCTGAGGAGCGCCGTGGTCGGCGGCGTTCAGGATCCGGCACTCGAAGGCGTAGTCCTCGAGGACCTCGCCCGGCTGTACCGCCGCTTCGAACTCGCGGAACTGCGGCGACTTCATGAAGGCGGCGACGTTCTCCACGACGAAGTACTTCGGCCGCACGCGACTGATCGTCTCGGCGTAGGTCTTCCAGAGGTCGTTCCGCTCGTCCTCGACGTCCTGCTTGCCGAGGGTGGAGAAGCCCTGGCAGGGCGGACCGCCGATGACGATGTCGATGTCCGTCGGCATCGGTGCGTCGGCCAACCAGCTCTGAATGCTTCCCGCCCAGGCCTTGCCCCTGCCGAAATTGGCCTCGAAGGTCGCAGCGGCCGCGATGTCCCACTCGACAGCCGCGACCGTCTCGATCCGGGACGAGGCGGAGTGGAACCCTGCGGTGAGGCCGCCGGCGCCGGCGAACAGATCGAGGGTTCGAATCGGGCCGCGTTCCATGTGACAAACGTACTGTGACAAACGCACTGAAAACGGCGGCATCGCAGGCCCGAGGCGGTGGATCCTCTTACGCTCGGATCATGTCCTGGGCTTCGAGCGACGGCGTCCGGCGCTCGATGCGCAGCAACCGCGGCCGAGACACGAAGGCGGAGCTCCGCATCCGATCGGCGCTCCACGCCGCGGGACTCAGGTACCGCCTCCAAGGCAAGGTGCCGGGGTCGTCCCGGCGGACCATGGACGTCGCCTTCCCCCGACAGCGCATCGCGGTCTTCATCGACGGCTGCTTCTGGCACGGTTGCCCGGTGCATCACACGGTGTCGAAGACCAACGCCGGCTTCTGGGCGGAGAAGGTGACGAGGAATCGCGAACGGGACCGCGACACCGACCGACTACTCCGAGAGGCAGGCTGGATCGCACTTCGTTTCTGGGAGCACGAGGGCCCCGACGAGGTCGTCCGGGTCGTCACGGAGACGGTCGCGTCCCGACGAGTTCAGTGACGCTCCCGCCTACAACCCCCCTCTTTGACGCCCCACCCACCCCCGTGTTACGTTCGCTCTCGGACATGTGACTGGTCGTGCAGGCAGGATCCGACGAAACGCGTAATGAGCGTCGTCGGGTCCTTTTTTTGTGCCCGGATGCCTCCTGACGCTCCGCCGGAGCACCGATGACGGTGCCGGAGGGGGCGGGGACGGCGACGGACGGCCGGGCAGCACAGCGCAGGGAAGCGCGTGTCCCCACACACCCGGAGGAGTACCGATGAGTACCCAGGAGAGCGCGAAGGCGATCCTCGAGCACGTCGGCGGCGCCGCCAACGTGGCGAAGCTGCAGCACTGCTCGACCCGTCTGCGGTTCGCGCTGGCGGACGACGCGAAGGCCGACGTCAAGGCGTTGAAGGCGGTGCCCGGCGTGATCGGCGTCGTCACCGGCCCGCAGACGCAGGTCATCGTCGGCAGCGGCGTCAGCGAGATGTACGCGGCGGTCGAGAAGCTGCGCGGCGGCACCACCGCATCCGCGGAGCAGGCGAAGCAGCCGCGGTCCCTCAAGCGCCTCGGCGCGACGATCATGGACTTCGTGGTCAGCGTCTTCACGCCGATCATCCCGGCCATCGCGGGCGCCGGCATCTTCAAGTCGTTCCTCGTCCTCGCCTCGGCGCTGGGCTGGCTCGACCCGGCCTCCGACAACTTCAAGCTGCTGTCCGCCATCCCGGACGCGGTGTTCGGCTTCCTGCCGCTGCTCGTCGCCTACACGAGCGCGAAGAAGCTCGACGTGAATCGGCCGCTGGCGCTCGGGCTCGTCGGCGTCCTGGTCTTCCCGGCGTTCACGACGCTGCTCAACCAGGAGGGCGGCGTCGCGCTCTTCGGCATCCCGGTGCCGGTCATCGCCTACAACGCGCAGGTGTTCCCGGCCATCCTGGCCGTGCTGCTGCTCTCGGTCGTCGAGCGCTTCTTCACGAAGCACTCGTGGGGCCCGATCCGCACGTTCTACGTGCCGCTGATGTGCCTCGTGATCGTCGCTCCGGCCACGATCTTCCTGCTCGGCCCTCTCGGCTACTGGCTCGGCTCCATGCTCACCGGCGCGATGATCGGCCTCTACGGGGCGCTCGGCTGGGTGGCCGTCGCGCTGCTGGCCGGCGTGCTCCCGCTGATCATCTCGGTCGGCATGCACAAGGCGTTCATCCCGCCGACCATCGCCACGATGGCCAGCGCGGGCAAGGACACCTTCTACCTCGCCTCCTCGCTCGCCCACAACGCGGCGGAGGCCGGCTCCAGCCTCGCGATCGCCCTGCGCACCAAGAGCGCGACCCTCCGCGCCACCGCCTTCTCGGGCGGCCTCTCGGCCCTCTTCGGGATCACCGAGCCGGCGCTCTACGGCGTCACGCTGCAGAACAAGCGCGCCCTGGTCTCCGTCATCACGGGCAGCGTCGTCGGGGGCGCCTACATCGGCGCCACGCAGGTCGCCGCGTTCGCGCTGGTCAGCCCCGGCGTCGCGAGCATCTCGATGTTCATCGACGGGCTGAACCCCTGGAACCTGCTCAACGCCGTGATCGGCCTGCTGATCTCGGTCGCCGTCTCGTTCGTCGTCTCCTTCGTCATCTGGCGCGACGACGCCTCCGCCAGCGTCCAGGCGCTCGGCGACGTGGCGGCCGACGCCGGGAGCCCGCTCGCGCTGCAGGCGCCGCTCACCGGCTCCGTCATCCCCCTCTCGGAGGTGCCGGACCCCGTGTTCTCGGCCGGCGTGCTCGGCGAGGGGCTGGCGATCCGCCCCACCGACGGAGCCGTCCGGGCGCCGTTCGCGGGCGAGGTCATCGCGCTGCTCTCCTCTCGCCACGCCGTGGGGCTCCGCCGCGCGGACGGCGTCGAGGTGCTCATCCACGTCGGCATCGACACGGTGCAGCTGGACGGCGCGCCGTTCGAGGCGCACGTCGCGGTCGGCGACCGGGTCGAGGCCGGGCAGCTGCTCCTCACCGCCGACCTGGCCGCGATCACCGCGGCCGGCTACGACACCACGACCCCGGTGCTCGTGACCAACTCCGCCGAGTACACCGTGCTCGTCGAGGCCGCCGAGCGGATCACCGCCGGCGACCGGATCATGACCGTGACGCAGAGAGAGAAGGAGCTCGCCGATGGCGCTTCCTGACGGATTCCGATGGGGCGGCGCCCTCGCCGCCAACCAGGTCGAGGGCGCGTGGCGCGAGGGCGGGCGCGGCCCGGCGGTCAGCGACGTCGCCTCCTACAAGCCGAAGGCGGACCCGAAGGAGTACGCGATCCACCACCGCAACACGGTGGAGAGCATCACGGCGGCGATGTCCGACGACGACACCGAGTACTACCCCAAGCGCCGCGGCATCGACTTCTACCACCGCTACCCCGGCGACCTCGCGCTGTTCGCCGAGATGGGCTTCACCACCCTCCGCGTCTCGATCGCCTGGACCCGCCTCTACCCGACGGGGGAGGAGGCGGAGCCGCTCGAGGAGGGCATCGCCTACTACCTCGCCCTCTTCACCGAGATGCGGCGCCTCGGGATCGAGCCGCTGGTCACGCTCTCGCACTACGACCCGCCGCTCGCGCTCGCGCTGAAGCACAACGGCTGGGTCGACCGCCGCACGATCGGGCTGTTCGAGCGCTTCGCCCGCACCTGCTTCGAGCGCTTCGGCCACCTCGTCGACATGTGGCTGACCTTCAACGAGATCGACGGCATCATCCGCCACCCGTTCACCTCGGGCGGGATCATCGAGGAGACCGTCGAGGGCAGCGTGGAGCAGGCCTGCTACACGGCCCTGCACCACCAGTTCGTCGCCTCCGCCTCGGTCACGAGGACGCTGAAGGAGCTGTGGCCCGAGTCGCGGATGGGCTGCATGCTCACGATGCTGACCACCTACCCCAACACCTGCCACCCCGACGACGTCGCGGCGACGCAGGCGAAGGAGCGGATGCTCTACCTCTGCACCGACGTCCAGGCGGGCGGCGCCTACCCGCGCCTGGCGCTGCGGGCGCTCGAGAGCCGCGGGGTCGAGATCCCGTTCGAGGCGGGCGACGTCGAGCTGCTGCGCGAGCACCCGGTCGACTTCATCTCGTTCAGCTACTACATGTCGATGACGGAGTCGGTGCGCCCCGACGCCGAGCGCACCCCCGGCAACACGGTCCTCGGCGTCAAGAACCCGTTCCTCGAGTCGAGCGAGTGGGGCTGGCAGATCGACCCCGTCGGCCTGCGGATCTCGCTGATCGACCTCTACGACCGCTACGGCAAGCCGCTGTTCATCGTCGAGAACGGCCTCGGGATGCGCGACGAGCTGACCGAGGACGGCCGGGTCCACGACCCGTACCGGATCGACTACTTCCGCGCACACTTCGAGCAGATGATCCAGGCGGTGGACGAGGGCGTGGAGCTGCTCGGCTACGTGAGCTGGGCACCGATCGACCTGATCAGCGCCTCCAGCTCGCAGATCTCGAAGCGCTACGGGTTCGTCTACGTCGACATGGACGACCTCGGCCACGGCAGCACCGAGCGCTACCGGAAGGACTCGTTCTTCTGGTACCAGAAGGTCATCGCCTCCAACGGCGCGGATCTGGGATGATCCTCCTCTGCCCGGAGGAGCCGTCCGGCTCTCCGGGCAGAGGCCCCGCCACCCCCACCCCAGCCCTGACGCGGCCGTCGACGGAGACACGCATGCAGACCATCAAGAAGGTGCTCAACTCGAGCGTCGTCCTCGTCGTCGACGAGCGCGGCGTCGAGCGCGTGTTCCTGGGCAGGGGGATCGGCTTCGGAGCGAAGGCCGGCGAGGCGATCGAGCCCTCGAGCGTCGACCAGGTGTTCGTGGCGCTGGACGACTCGGATCAGCGCAACCTCGTCGAGCTCCTGGCGCAGATCCCGCCGGAGTTCATCGAGCTCACCCGCGCGGTCGTCGCCGACGCGGAGGAGCAGGGGCTGAAGCTCGACCCGCACGTGTACCTCGCGCTCACCGACCACCTGCACTTCGCGGTGGAGCGGCAGCGGCGCGGGCTCTCGGTCGCCAACCGGCTGGCCTGGGAGATGCGGACGGTCTACCCCGTGCAGTACGCGGTGGGGGAGCGGGCGGTCGAGCGGATGCGCGAGCGCCTGGACGTGGAGCTGCCCGCCGACGAGGCCGCGAACGTCGCGTTCCACCTCGCCAACGCGGAGCTCGGCAAGGTCGGGATCGACTCGCTCCGGATCGTGCAGCTCATCCGCTCGGTGACCGCGATCATCCAGCACTCCAGCGGAGCCGCGCTCGACCGCGACGACCTCCGCTCCGCCCGCTTCGTGGCGCACCTGCAGTACTTCGCCGAGCGCTTCTTCTCGGGCGGCCTGCTCGAGAGCGAGGACGACTTCCTCTTCACCAGCCTCAGCGCCCGCTACCCGCGCGCGATCGCCTCCGCCGAGCGCGTGCGCTCCTTCGTGGCGGCCGAGTACCAGGCCGCCCTGCCCAACGAGGAGGTCGCCTTCCTGGCCCTCCACATCGCGCGCGCCGCTCCGGAGTAGCGCGCTGACCCCGGAGAACCGCATGCACCGCACCACCCCCGCCTGCCCGACCACGCCTGCGAGCGCGCGCCCGTGACCGGCACGATCCACCTCGTCCGCCACGCCGAGACCCTCTTCAACGTCGCCGGCCAGCTGCAGGGCTGGTGCGACTCGCCCCTGACCGAGCGCGGCGAGCGCCAGGCGGCGGCCCTCGGCGAGCGGATGCGCGGCGTGCCGCTCGTCGCGGCGTTCACGAGCGACCTCACCCGCACCCGCACCACGGCGGCGGCGGCGCTCGCCGGGCACCCGTCGCTCGAGGCCGAGCCGATGGTCGAGCTCCGCGAGTGGCACTTCGGCGCCTTCGAGGGGCAGCCGAACGCCTCGCTCTGGGAGCCGGTGTTCGCCGATCACGGCTACTCCTACGTGCCCTCCTCCGCCGACTGGCCGCGGATGACCGACGCCGGGCTCGACTCGGTGCTCGACGCGATCCACCGCCACGACCCCTCCGGCCGGGCCGACAGCGGTGCCACCGTGCGCGCCCGCGTGGAGGCCGCGATCGCGCGGTTCGCGCCGGCGGCGGAGCACGGGGACGTGCTGGTCGTGACGCACGGAGCGGTGCTCGGGAGCATCCTCCGTGCGCTCGACCCCGCGCACCGGCCGCAGCGGGGCTACCCGAACTGCGCGGTCGTGTCGGTGACGGACGGCGTCATCGGCGAGGTCGACGGGAGCTGCGCGACGGCCTGACCCCGCCCCTCCTCCTCCACGGACGCCCCTGTGCGCTCCGGTCGCCGACCGGACGAGCACGGGGGCGTCCGTCGTGCTCGGGACGCAGGCGGCCCGCACCCGGGCCGCCCCCGGACCTGCACGCGCGGCCGCCTCGGGACCTGCACGTCCGGTGATGCGGGACCTGCACTTTCGGCCACCTCGGCGCTGTACCGAAGTACAGGAGCCCGTCGCGAGAGCGTCCGTAGCGTCTGAGGAGTCAAGAGAAACGACTTCGAGGAGATGACATGCGAGGGCTTCAGCTCAGCGGCGTGAGCCGTGCATTCGGCGGCCACCGGGTCCTGCACGACGTGGACCTGTCCGTGGGCCGCGGCGAGATCGTCGGCTTCATCGGCGGCAACGGCGCCGGCAAGACCACGACGATGCGGCTGATCCTGGGCCTGCTCACCCCCGACACGGGGACCATCACCTGGGACGGCGCGCCGATCACCGCCGAGGACCGCCGCTCGATCGGCTACATGCCGGAGGAGCGCGGCCTCTACCCGCAGATGCGGGTCCGCGAGCAGGTGATCCACTTCGCTCTGCTCGAGGGGCACGACGCCCGGGGAGCCCGTGAGACCGCCGAGGAGGTGATCGACGCGCTGGGCCTGGCCGAGCGGGCCGACACGCTGGTGCAGGACCTCTCGCTCGGCAACCAGCAGCGCGTGCAGCTGGCCGTGTCCCTGGTGGGCGATCCGTCGCTCCTGGTGCTGGACGAGCCCTTCTCGGGGCTCGACCCGGTCGCCGTGGAGACGATGGCCGGCCTGATCCGGCAGCAGTCCGCCCGCGGCGTCGGCGTGCTCTTCTCCTCCCACCAGCTCGACCTGGTCGAGCGCCTCTGCGACACCGTCTGCGTGCTCGACTCCGGCCGTGTGACCGCGAGCGGAGCGGTGGCCGAGCTGCAGGACGACGGCCGCAGCCGCTGGCAGCTGCAGTTCTCCCGCCCCCTGGACGACCGGCTCGTCGCCGAGCTCGGCGTCACACCGGGACTGTCGGCCGAGCCGGTCCCCGGTGAGCCGGAGTCGCTGCTCGTCTCGATCGAGGGCAGCGGCCGGGACGTCCCCGAGCAGGTGCTCGCGACCCTCACCCGCCACGGCGGCCTCCGGAGCATCCGCACCGCGCAGCGCTCGCTGACCGAGCTGCTGTCCGAGCGGCTCACCGCCGCCTCCACCCCTGCGGCCGAGCGCCGCCTCGAGATCCAAGGAGCAGGACGATGACCACCACGCACCCCCGCGCCGCCCACGCCCGGACCGCCGAGAGCTCCGCTCCTCCGACGCTGGCCCGGGGAGCCGCGACGATCGTCCGCCGCGAGATCCTGACCCGCACCGGGAACCGCACGATCCTCACCGCGACCCTCGCGCTGGCCGCGATCGCCGGCCTCGGCGCCGGGATCGGCGGCTGGTTCCTGGTCGACGCGACGAGGGAGGCGGGGACCGTGGTCCTCGACACCCGGATCCTGTTCGCGACCGCGATGATCAGCGCCCTGCTCGCCGCGATGGTCTACTCCTCGTCGAGTCTGGCCTCGGGGGTGGTCGAGGAGAAGTCGTCCCGGATCGTCGAGATCCTGCTGACGAAGATCGGCGTCGCCCCGCTGCTCGCCGGGAAGATGATCGGCGTCGGCCTGGTGACCCTGGCCCAGCTGCTCGTGATCGGCGGCGCCGTCGTCGGCGGGTTCAGCGTGGTCGGCGGGTGGTCGGTCCTCGAGATCGAGCTCGGCCCGAGCCTGGTCTGGTTCCTCGTCTGGTTCCTGCAGGGCTACGTGCTCTTCGCGCTCCTCAGCACCCTGCTCGCCTCGACCGTGTCGAGGCAGGAGGACCTGGGCACCGCCGCCATGCCGCTCTCCGTCGTGCAGATGGCGCTGCTGATCATCGCGCTCTACGTGGTGCCGGCGAACCTCGACGAGGCCTGGGTGCACGCGCTCTCCTTCGTCCCCCTCTTCTCCTCCTACCTGATGCCGATGCGCTTCGGCCTCGACTCGGTCGGCACCCCCGAGATGGTGATCGCCGCCGTCGTCGCCGCGATCACGGTGCCGCTGCTGTTCCGCCTGGTCGTCCGCGTCTACCGCAACAACGCGCTCCGCACCGGCTCCCGCGTCTCGCTCCGCGCCTCCCTCAAGGCCGCCGACGCCTCCTAGGCCCGGCTCCCGATATCCACCACCACCACCCCTCGGAAGGACACCACCATGACCACCTCGCGCACCGCCTCGACCCGCCCCTCGCCCCTCAAGAAGCTGCTCGTCAACACCGCCCTCCTCGTCGGGGGAGCGGGCGGCGCCTACCTCGTCGTCACCTACCTCTTCTGATCCGCTCGACCGACCGAAGGACACGATCGTGACTCTCCTCGCGACTCCCGGGCTCCGCCCCGCGACCCCTGGGCACCGCCCCGCGGATCCGGCGGCCCTCCGGGCGGCGGCCTCGACCGAGCGGCTGCTCGGCGGCGGACGCCACCGCGTCGCCGCGATCGACCGCCCCGCCTTCGCCGGCCGGAACGCGTCGTGGACGATGACCCTCGACGACGGCGCCCGCGTCTTCGTCAAGCACGTCTCGCCCCGGACGGCGGGCCCCGCGGCCTTCCGCCGCTCCAGGGACTTCGCCGGCTTCGCCGCCCGGAGCCCCGAGCACGCCCCGGCCGGACCCCGCCTGCTGGCGGCCCACGAGGACGACTCCCTGCTGGTGTTCGAGCACTGCCCCGGCACCAGCCTGGCCCTCCTGCTCGTGGAGGAGCGCGTCCCCGCGGACTTCCCCGAACAGGCCGGCCGGCTCCTGGCCCGGCTGCACGCCGGCCCGGTGGTGGGCCTCACCGCGACCTCGCACCCCAGCCCTCCCGTCGAGATGCTGCGCGTCGGCATCCCGCACACCCGCTACGTCGACCTCACCCTCGCCGAGCTCGCCTTCTGGGGCGACCTGCAGCACGACGAGCAGCTCGTCTCGGCCACGGAGGATCTCCGCGAGTGGGAGAGCGGCAACCGCACGGCCCCGATCCACGGCGACCTCCGCCTCGACCAGTTCCACCTCCGCGACGGGCGCCTCCAGCTGCTCGACTGGGAGGAGTTCGGGATCGGGGATCCGGCCCGCGACCTCGGCACGCTGGCGGGGGAGTGGATCCACCGCGCGGTGCTCGACACCGTGACCACCCGGGAGGGCTCCTCCGCTCCTCCCCTCGCCTTCGACACCGCGGCCGCGGACGCCCGCATCGCGGAGCGGATGGCGGCACTGGTCCCGAGGATCCGGCGGATGTGGCTCGCCTACGCCGCCGAGACCGCCGGCGCGGACGACGCCCTCGCCGTCCGCGCCACCGCCCACCTGGGCTGGCACCTCGTCGACCGCACCCTCGCCCGGGCATCGATGGTCTCCCGCCTCCCCGGGATCGAGCGGGCCGCCGCCGGCATCGGCCGCCGCGTCCTGCTCGCCCCCTCCGCCTACTCCACCGCCCTCGGATTCGACAGGAGCCCGCGATGACCGCCCTCACCACCCGCTCCGTCCTCGACGAGGCCGTGATCAGCGTCGACGCCGCCCGGCTGCGGGCCGAGGTCGACGGGACCGTGATCGAGGCCACCGGGCCGATCGAGCTGCGGGCCCGACTCGCCGCCACCGTCTACACCCACCTGCACCTCCGGAACCCGCTGCTCGGCGAGACCGCCGGAGGCGACGGCCAGGACCTCGCCCCCCGGCTGATCGACGCGATCCCGCACCGCACGGTCCTGCAGCCCGCTCCCTCCGGGGTGCTCGGCTCCGCCACCGTGCAGGGGGAGGAGCGCCGGGTCGTCGAGCTGGGCCGCGTCCGGGTCCTCGTGCCCGAGGTCGATCTCGTCCGCTCCGCCGACGGGGCCGTCGCCGGCGTCCGGCTGCCGAGCTGGCGCACCCGCACCACTCCCGGCTACCTCCTCGCCCTCGGCCCGATGGGACTCGATCCCGCCGACCGGGTCGTGCGCCTCTCGCTCGTCGCCGACTCGGCGGAGGACGCGCTCGCCCTGTGGGGCCCGCTCCTGGAGGCGCTCGCCGCCTCCGGAGCCCGCCACCAGGCCAAGGCGCTCTCGGACCCGCGGGCCTTCCCCCGCTCCGACGCCCTCGTCGTCTACCTGCCCGCCGACTCCGCCGACGACGTCGCCCGGAGGATCACTCCGCTGCTCGATGCCCGGCCCTCGCCCCGCACCGCCGTCTCGGCCTTCGCCGAGAGGCTCGCCGACGGCCTCGCCTACGCCGAGGACCCGGCCGACGAGCGCTCCTCCTACCGCGGACTGAGCTTCGGCCAGCACCGCTCCCGCGTCCTCGCCGAAGCGCTCCTGCGCTCCTCGGCCGAGACGATCCCCGCCGCCGACGCCTGGGCCGACGCCGCCCGCGCCGCGCGCATCGACCCGGACCGCCCGGGACTCACCGCCCGCTAGGGCCCCACGAACCTCCCCTCGATCCCGAGGGGACCACCACCTCAGCCCGAGGTACTCCACGAAAGGGACACATCATGACCACCATCTCCACCGACGCCCAGTCCGCCGACCTCACCGCCCTCGCGGGAGCGCACGACACCTTCGCCACCGTCGACGAGCTCGGCTCGGACGCCGCGACCGAGGCGCCCGCCACCACGCCCCTGTGCGTCGGCATCATCGTCGGCGCCACCCTCGGCGCGGGCTGCTGACCCGGCCCTCCTCCCGCCCGGGTGCTCCCGCAGCACCCGCTCCCCGGCCCTCCGGCCGGACCACCCGCACCACTCCCCGCACGACCCGGCGGATCCGCCGCCACCACTCATCCAAGGAGAACACCATGTCGACCATCACCGCCCAGACCGTCCAGTCCGCCGACCTCGCCGAGCTCGCCACCGCCCACGACACCTTCACCGCCGCCGACGAGATCGGCACCGACGCCGCCTCCGAGGCGCCCGCCACCACCCCGTTCTGCGCCGGCGTCATCATCGGCGTCACCCTCACCGCAGGGTGCTGACGGGCACGGGGCGACCGGTCCTCGACCGCGTCGCCCCGGCCCCTCCCGGGCGCGTGCCGTCCGCTCGCGCCGTCCGCCCATCCCCGTCCGCCCTTTCCGCGGGCACGGTCCGCCCGTCCGCCGCCGTCCTCACCGCCGGCCGCGACCCGATCCGCCCTCCCGCCCGCCGCCCTCTGAGGAGACCGCCATGACCACCCCGCCCGGTGCGCAGAGCGCCGCACTCTCCGACCTCTCGCTCGGCCGCTTCGGCTACTCCCGGGTGGCCCTCGTCCTGACAGGCTCCGCCATGACCCAGGTCATGCCCTACTGGATCCAGTGGGCGCGCGCCGCCGCTCCGGCGACCGAGTTCCGCGTGCTCGTCCGCGACTCGGCCTACCGCTTCACCACCCGGCACAACCTGGAGTCGCGACTGCGCGGCCGGATCCAGGACGACCGCTGGGACGACGAGATCGTCGTCGCCCACGTCGACCTCGCCGAGTGGGCCGACCTCATCCTGATCTACCCGGCCACCCTCGACTACGCCTCGCGCCTCGCGCACGGCATCACCGACTCCCCGTCGCTGCTCGCGGCCCTCACGACGGAGGCGCCGGTGTGCATCGCTCCGTCGCTGCCGCCGCGGGCGCTCGGCAACCCGGTCGTCGAGTCCACCCTCGCGCTGCTGCGCGAGCCGGCCAACTTCACCGTCATCGACCCCGTGCCCGGGCCGAGCGAGTCCAGCGACACGGCGCTCGCCTGGGTGCCGCCCGCGTTCCCCGCGGTGCTGCGCCACTTGGAGTCGCTGCGCACGGCACCGGCGGCCGCGGAGGAGGCGAGGTCGGCGTGAGCACCACCGCCCCTCCGCGGGCCCTCGTCACCGGGCTGCTCGTCACCGAGCTCTCGGAAGGACCCGACGGGACCACCGTCTGGACCCGCCGCCTCGGAGAGCAGGCGCCGCTGCCGTTCTCGCCGGTGCCCGTCCGCCTCGCAGCGCCCGATCCCCGGATCGTGCCGGGAGGCGCCGACCCGTCGATCCGCCGCTACCGCACCACCGCCCGCGCCCTGCTGCCCGCGCTCCTCCACGAGCTGTCGGAGGAGGCGCTCGTCTCCGTCGGCCGCGAGTGGAAGGGCGCGCTGGACGCGCTCCACGGCGCCCGGCCCGCCGGGGAGCCGCTCCCTCCGCGTCCGCTGCAGCGCGCCCGCGGCTGGCTCGCCGGTGGCTGGGCGCCCGCCGCCGAGGAGCTCGGCGCCGGCGGTCTCCTCGAGCTCGCCGACTGGGCGGAGGCGGTCGTCGCCTCGCCGGCCGCGGTCGTGGTCCACGGCCACCCCGGCCTCGCCCACCTCGTCGTCGGCGGGACCCGCGTCGCTCTGCTCACGGGCGAGGACGTCGGGCTCGCCGACCCGGTCTGGGACGCCGCCTGGGTGCTCGGGGAGCTCGCAGAGCTGCACGCCTTCCACCCCGCGCTCCGCCCGGCCCTCGACGCGCTCCGCCGCGGACTCTCGCTCGAGGAGGACCACGACGCCGAGCTGCTGCGCGTCGGCACCGCGTTCCGGCTGGCCCAGCACGCCGTCGACTGGCACCGCTCCGGGGGCGCCAGCAGCGATCAGGCGCGGCTGCTGCTGCGCCTGTCCGCCGCACAGCTGGGGGAGCGGGCGGAATGAGCGCCCGCGACGTCCCGACCCTGTCCGCCGCCCTGCCCTCCGGCGCCCGCGCGCTCGTCGTGCACCGGCCGGAGGTCCGCAACGACTCGGTCGCCCTCGCCGTGCCCGCCGGCATGCGCCACGAGCGCGACGGCGAGGAGGGGATGCTGCACCTGATCGAGCACCTCGTCTACCAGGACAGCGAGGGGGTCGCCGGTCTCGTCCGGCAGACCCGCGTCGCCGAGAGCGGCGGCGTCCTCGGCGGTCACACCCACCTCGACTACTCCGAGTTCTTCGAGACGGGCTCTCCCGGGTCGGCCGCCGTGATCGCGGAGCGGCTCGTCGAGCAGGTCTTCCGCCCCGCCTTCCTGCCGGAGCAGATCGCGGAGCAGATCCGCGCGGTCGCCTCTGAGCGGGCCGCGCGCCTCGCCCCCGCTCCGGGCGGCGTGCTGCCGTGGCCGCACCTGACCGCCCGCTACTGGGCCGACGCCCCCAACGCGCACGACGGCAGCGGCGACCTCGACCTCGAGGGCCGCGCGACCGAGCCCGTCCTGCGCGCGCTGCACCGGCGCCACTACAGCCCGGCCGGCTCCGTGCTGGTCGGCGTCACGGCCGACGACCCCGCCCGGCTCCTGGACCGCCTGGTCGCGGCCCTCGCGGAGGCGCCCGATCGCGCGGCAGGACCGGTCGCCGTCCCACCTGGGACGGCCCGCCCCGAGTACCGCGCCGAGCCCGCCGCCCGCCGGCTCGCCGCGACCGCCGCCGCGCCGTCGACCCGCGTCTCCGACGAGCTGCTCGGCGACCTGATCGCCGCCGAGGCGCTCGCTGCGCAGGCCGGACTCGACGCGAGCGCCGGACTCTTCGGCCCGGGCGACACCGTCGCCGACGACCTCTTCGTGCTGGTCGACGACACCGCCGTGCCCGTCGATCCGTGGCACCGCCTCCGCGCCCTCGCGGTGAGCGACGACTCCGCCCTCGAGCACGCCTGGCATCGCGCGGTGCTGCGTGCGGAGCGGCTGGTGCATGACGACGAGCGTCTGGCCCGCACCGTCGCCCGGGATGCCCTGCTGCGCGGTGCGCCCGGCTTCGCGGGCGAGCTCGTCGACTCCCTCGCCGCGCGGCCGCCGCGCCCGCTGCTCGCGGACGCCGCGGCCCGCCTGGCCGAGCAGCCCTTCGCCGCACTGGGCGTTCCCGCCGCCTCCACCCCTCCAGGAAGGAGGAGCCCATGACCGCCGCACCCCCGCTCGCCGTCGTCGACGAGCGCTCCCGCTTCGCCGTTGTCGCCCTCGGCTGGCGCGACCCGGCCGGAGACGACGGGCCCGACCGCGCTGCCCGCCTCCGCTCGGCCGTTCCCCCCGGAGCGGTCTCGCTCGCGTGGACGGCGACGGCCGGGGCGCAGAGCCTCACCGCGGTGCTCCCTCCGGAGGGCGCCGCGGCCTGGACCGCCCTGACGCTCGAGCGCGCCCAGGGAGCCGGGGATCCGGTGCTCGCCGTGGTGGGGCCCGAACGCGCCGTCTGCGAGACGTCCCGGCCCGTCTCCGTGCCCGCCGCGGCTCCGCTGCCGAGCGCTCTGCACCAGTCCCGCGAGCAGGGCTACGAGAGCACGATCGTCACCGGCGCGGACCCGTCCGGCGAGGTCGGCCACGCCGCGACATTCCTGGCGCTGTGCCGCCTCACCGCGGGGGCCGAACCGCTCGTCCCCGCCGCACTGCGCTCCGCCGGCGGCGATGCGGTCGCCCAGGTCGCGCGGGGCCTGCGCTCGAGCCGCCCCTCCCTCACCTGGCAGGTCGTCTCCCCGGCCGGCCAGGGCATCCCGACCCTCGAGACCGTGCTGCGCACCGTCCTCGACGGCCGCGCCGCGCACGGGGAGGGAGCACGCGCCGCGCACGCGTTCGCGCGGGCGAACCTCCTCCGCGCCTGGCGGTCGCCCGAGACGCTCGCGCGCACCCTGGTGGAGTACGAGGTGATGGGCTGGGGCGGCGCCCTGGTGCTCGATCCGGAGCCGGCGCTCGCCGCGGTCGACGAGAGTGCGCTCGAGCGGGCGGTCGCGGGGCTCGTGCGGCCCGTCGCCGACGTGGTCGGCTGGGGCTGAATCCGGCGGGCTCGATCAGCTCCGGCCGGGACGCGTCCCCAGGTCGACGAGCCCGTGCTCGATCGCCGAGACCAGGATCTGCACCCGGTCGCGCACGCCCAGCTTCTCCATCACCTTCACGAACCGCGCCTTCACGGTCGACTCGGTGACGAACAGCTCCTGCGCCATCTCGCGGTTGCTCATCCCGCGGGCGAGCAGGCGGATCACCTCGAGCTCCTTCTCGGTGAGCGCCTCGAGCAGATCGGGGTCCGGCACCGTCTCCGCCGGCACCGACTCCTCGAGCCCCTTCACCACGTGGCGCGTGACCTCGGCGGAGAGCACGGACTCGCCCGCGAGCACCGCGTGCACCGCCGCGATGATCTCCCGCGGCTTCGTGTCCTTGACCAGGTAGCCGGAGGCGCCCGCGCGGAGCAGGTCGACGACGTAGCGGTCCGTGGTGAACGTGCTGAGCCCGAGGATCGCGATGCCCGGGTGCTCGGCGTGGATCCGCTCGGTCGCGGCGACGCCGTTCATGACCGGCATCTGCATGTCCATCAGGATCAGGTCGGGCTGGAGCGTCGCCGCCTGCTGCACCGCGATCCTCCCGTCGGAGGCCTCGCCCACCACCTCGATCGCCGGGTCCTGCGAGAGGTAGTCGCGGAGGATCTCGCGGGTCATCGATTCGTCGTCCACCAGCAGCACGCGGGTCATCGCTCTCGTCCTTCGTCGGTCGCCCCCGCGACGAGCGCACCGGACGCCCGGCCCTCGAGGGGGATGGTCATGGTCGTGGTCCAGCGGCCGCCGCGGGCTCCCGCGTCCAGCCGCCCGCCGAAGACGGCGCAGCGGGCCGACATCGCCTCGATCCCGAGGTGCGAGGAGACGATCGGAGCCGCGGAGGCGATCGCGTTCGAGGAGCTCAGCTGCACCTCGCCCCCCGACACCTCGAGCCGGAGCTGCACCTCACCGGCGGTGTCGCCGTGCTTGAGCACGTTCGTGCCCAGCTCCCGGACCGTGCGCCGCAGCACCTGACGGAGGCTCGCGGGCACCTGCGCCACGGAGCCCGCCACGTCGAGGCGGACCCGGAAGCCCGCGCGCTCGATCGCGTCGGCGACGTTCCGCACGTCGTGGACGAAGCCGACAGCGGTGGTCGTGGCGCCCGAGACCTCCGGGGTCCCGAGCAGGTCGGAGTCGCCGCGGGCGGGAGCGCCTGCCTCGTCCTCGTCCTGGAGGAGCGTCACGAGGCTCCGCAGATCCTGCAGCGCCTGCTGCGCCGCGTCGCCGATGCTCTCGAGGATGCGCTCGGTCTTGGCCGGGTCCTCGACCGAGGTCGCGCGGCGGGCCTGCATGGCGATGATGGTGACCTCGTGCGCGACGATGTCGTGCAGCTCGTGCGCGAGCCGGGTCCGCTCCTCGTTGCGGATCCGCGCCTGCTCCTCCTGGATGAGGTCGGCCCGGCGCTCGCTCCGCTCGCTGCGGCCCCGGAAGGCGTTCAGGCCCAGCCCGGCGGTGCCGCCGAAGAGGACGAACGCGCCCAGGACGTAGACGGCCGTGCCCATGGCGCGGTCGACGAGCAGCACCGCGGGCAGGAGGACGAGGGTGCCGAGCACGAAGACGAGCCCCGCGCGCCAGGGGAGGAGGAAGGTGACGAAGCCGACCACCACGATGGTCGGGAAGATCAGCGCCGCGAGCAGCAGCGGCGGGGCGCCGAGCATCAGGACGACGGCGTAGACGAGGTAGAGCGAGACCGCCGCGGGGATCGCGCCGGCGAGCAGCGCCAGGAGCGGCAGGTAGGGGAGCGCCAGCTCGATCCAGCCGCGGACCGACGTGAGGTCGACGCTGCCGCCCATCAGGTCGATGACGACGAGGAGCGTGAAGGAGCCGAGGAGGAGGGACCGGGTGATCCAGCCGCCGGGCAGCGTCCGCACGTCGTTCGTCCACCGCGTCGTCCCCACCACGGGACCAGGGTACCGAAGCCTTCTCCGAGCCCCGTCGGCCTTCCGTACAAGGGCGGACTGGTCTTTCGTACAGGAGCGGTGCGACGGGGCGTCGCCATGCTGGTGGAGCGGTCGAGCCGATCGCACCCCTCGATCACAGGAGAACGACCATGGCCCCGATCCTCGCCGCCGCCGCACTCGCCCTCGGAGCCGTCCTCGCTCCCGCCGCTGCTCCTGCCGCCGCTCCCGTGCAGGCCGCCTCGTCCGCCGGCGTGCAGACGGTCGCCGCCTCCTACGAGCTGCCGAAGGTGCAGAAGCCGGGCGGCATGGAGTCGATCCAGGACCGCGGCGCCCTCTGCAACCTCTTCGGGATGTGCTGAGCGCAGCTCTCGGACCGGGTCAGCCCTTCAGCGGGTCGTTGCCCCAGTTCATCAGGGAGTAGCGCCACTTCGTCTCGGTGACATCGCCCGAGGGACGCTGCTTCGCGTGCCGGTGCACGTAGCCGACGACCTTCGTCATGTGGGCGTAGTCGTCGTCGCTCAGGTCGGCCTGCTTCGTGCCGAGCAGGTCGACGATGCGGCGCCCGCTCTCGTGGCCGACGGACTCGCCGCCGCCCTCCGGCTTCTGGCCGACCTCCTTCGACTCGTCGGTGCCGAGCCACTCCTCGAGCTCCTTCGCGGTCATGTTCACGGCGTCGTGGAACTCGTCGCGGGTCGTCCGCTTCTCGTCGTCGGTGGGCATCGCGGGGCTCCTCGGGTCGGTCGGTCCGGGTCGGTCGGTGACCTCCAGCGGAGCGTGTCGGAGGGGGAGAGGTCAAGCCCCGTGCGCGGTTCCAGGGCGCGCGTAGCGTCGGAGGAGTCCGCACCAGCCGACCACCGCCGGCGTCCGCCGCCGGCAGAGAAGAGGCCCACATGCCCTCCCGCAACACCCTCGTCCGCAGTCTCCACGACCTCGGAGCCGCCGCCTGGTTCGGCGGCTCGCTCATGGGCGCCGTCGGCCTGAACGGCGCCGCGTCCACCTCGTCCGACCCGGCGGAGCGCCTCCGCCTCTCCTCGAACGGCTGGGCCCGCTGGACCCCCGTGCAGCTCGCCGCGATCGCCGCCCACGGCGTCGGCGGCATCGGTCTCGTCCTCGCCAACAAGACCCGCCTGGCCAACCAGCAGGAGAGCCGCACGAACACCGTCGTCAAGACCGTCGTGACCGGGCTCGCCGGCGCCGCCTCGGTGATCGCCGCGGTCGCCGGAGCGACGCAGGCCAAGCACGCCGACGAGGGCGCCCCCGGCGTGACCGAGGCGTCGGAGCAGAACTCGCAGGAGCTGACCACGGCCCTCCGCGTGCAGAAGGTCACCCAGTGGGCGATCCCCGTGCTGACCGCCGTCATCATCGTCCTCGGCGCCCAGCAGGGCGAGCAGCAGCGCCCCGTGAAGGGCCTCTTCGAGACCACGGCGCGGATGTTCCGCAAGTAGTCCCCGCGCTCGCGCGCAGACCGTCGGCCGAGAGTGCCCGCCGTCCCCCGAGGGTGGAGGCGGCTGCTCTCGACCGACGTTCTGCGTGCGGGGTCCGGCTAGCGGCGCGAGGGCCGGCGGCGGACGGTCAGCGCGAGGGCTCCCGCTTGCGAACACGTCGCCTGGTCGGCGTCGGAGCCCTCGGTCCCCTTTTCGACCGTCTCCGGGAACACGCGCCCACCGATCGCTGCCTCTCGATCAGGCGCTACGCTCCGGCATCCCGCTGCTCCTTCTCGGACGTCAGAGCGTCGATCCCGTTCTCGTGCCCGACACAGCTGGCGACCGTGTCCGGATCGATGCCCAGCGCGTAGCGGACCTCTTGTCCGGCGCTCTGCTGTTCAGTCGTGGCCTCAGGGAACGTCGAGTAGTAGGCGTCACTGAAATCGGCCGAGTTGGCCATCGTGTTGAGAGTGGACATCTCGGCGATGTAGGAGCCGCGGATCGTCGCGATCTGCTCGGAGACATCGCTCGGCCAGTGGTAGTACGAGTCGTCCAGGAGCGTGAGTGTCCGTCTTGTCAGATCGAGCCGAGCAGACGCAGCGGCGTGCACGCCGGAAGGGTCCGGGTCGCCACCGTTCAGAAGCTCGTCCTCGCCGGATGAGAAGGCGTCGCTCAGATTCTTGATCGCGATGTTGTTGGGGCAGACGAGATCGAGATAACGGGACGCCGCTTGTGCGGTGTCGAGCTCGACGAACGCAGGTGTCGCGGGCGCCGCAGGTGCAGGGGTCGTCGACTCGGCCGGAGCTGCTGCGGGCGCGGAAGCCGTGCAGGCAGTCAGGAGGAGCATTGCCGCACTGAGAGCTGCAGGGAAAAGGGCTTTACGCACGGCGGCTACTCCGGGGTCGCCGAGCAGAGCGCCGACGCGAAGGCCCCGGTGCTGGTCTGCTCGGCGATGACCTCGCCGTCGAGGGTAATTCGGCAGCTGATCTCGCCTTCGTCATCGATGCCGTTCGAGGCGGTCAGCGTGAAGCTCTGGAAGATGAAGTCGCCTCCGGTCTGGACTTGCAGCTCCTTCGTGAAGGGGAGCGCCTGACCGGTGGCCTGCTCGGAGCCGGAGGTTCCTCCGTCGTAGGTCGACCAAGTGATGGAGGCCGCGGTAGCCGAGCCGGTGACCTCATAGACGAGCGTCCGCGGCACGGCAGCGGCCTCGGAGCTCTCGGCCTGCGCGGTGGCGATCGCGTTCGAGACGCCGCTCGCGAATCCGGCCGTGTAGACGATGGCGAGAATGATCGAGAGGACAAGCGCGATCACATTGAGGACGGTGCCGGCGATGGCCGTGCCGCGAGAGCGGCCCTTGAGGAAGAGGCCGATGATGCCGAGGACGAGTCCGATGAAGGCGAGGAAGCCCGAGGCGTAGTTGACGATCGGGATAAGGGCGCCGATGAGCGCGAGGATTCCGATGATGAGGGAGGCGAGGCCCAGCCCGTTGCCGGTCTTCTTCGGAGCGGAGGGGGCGGAGCCGGGGAATACGGCGGGGTTGAACTCGGTCATCTGCGGAGTATGTCAGAGGCTGACAGACAGCTGAGAATCCAGAGAGCGGTATTGCTTAGAGATGCCGTCCCGCCTGTGTTGACCCCGCTATCTCTACATAGGTAGCGTCATCCGTGTGCAGCCACTCCCTCGCCTCACGCCCGCCACCGCGGACGTCCTCCGGACCCTCCTCGATGCCGACGGCCCGACCTGGGGCATGGTCGTGATCAAGGCCACCGGGCGACCGGCGGGCAGCGTCTACCCGATCCTGGAGCGGCTCGAGGGAGCGGGCTGGGTGGTCTCGGAGTGGGAGGCCGCGAGCGAGCGGAGCGGCCCGCGTCGCCGGCTCTACGAGCTGACCGCGGAGGGCGCCCCGGCAGCCCGGGCCGCCGTCGAGCGGATGCGGTCGACCGCGCGGACGGCGCCGCGAGCGGCGGAGGCGACCGCGTGAGCGCGCTTCTGCGGCTCCTGTCGCTGCTGCTGCCCCCGCTCGCCCGCGAGCGCTACCTCGAGGAGTGGCGGGCCGACCTGGCCGGGGCCGCCGAGCTGGGACTGCCCCGGCGCGGCGTCGTCCTCGGAGCGCTCGCCCTGCTGGTGAGCGTCGACCGCGACCTGCCCGCGCACACCGGCGAAGCGCGGGGCACGCTCCCGCGCCGCCTCGCCCGCCGCGGACTCGCGCTCTTCGCCGCGGCCGCGCTGATGCTCAGCGGCATCGCGCTGACCGGCGGCGGGATCGTCCCCGAGCCGGGTGCCGCCTCCGACACAGCCCTGGCCGCCGTCGGCGCCGTGCAGACCGCGGTGCTCGTCGCCGCCGTCGCGGTCGCGGTCCTCGGCGCGGTCCACCTCCTCGGCGCTGCGGCGTCGGCCCGCACGGTGCTCGCGCGGATCTCCCTGGTCGCCGCCGTCGTCGGCCCGGTGCTCACCGCGGCCGGCCTCCTCCTCCCCGGACCCCTCGCCCTCGTCGGCCTGCCCGTCTCCCTCGCCGGACTCGTCTGCGGGGCGATCGTCCTCGGCGGCTCGCGGACCATCGCCCTCGCACCGCAGACGGCGACCCGCGCTCAGCGCCTCCCCGTCGCCCTCGCGGGCCTCGCGCTCGTGGCGGGCGTCACGGTGGTGGGTGCCGTGGATCTGCTGGTCTGGAATCCGCAGGCGAAGGTCCCCGGCGTGGCCCTGGCGGAGATCTACGCGACCATGTCCGAGCGCGACGGCTTCGAGTTCGGCTCCCACGCGATCTGGGTCACCGGGTGGGCCGCGTTCTGGACGGCCGCCGCGATCGTCGTGACGGTCGGCGCCCTCGTCGGCCGGAGGTCGCCGCTCACTCCGCGGCGGATCGCGGTGCTCATGCTCGCCCTGGTCGCCGGCGCCGTCGTCTTCCGCTTCTTCGCCGGGTTCGGCTTCGGGATGTCGGTCGCCGACACCTTCGTCACCTCCGGCGGCGACGGCTCCCTGGTCTCGGCGATCCTGCCGCCGCTCGGACAGCTCGCGCTCGCCGGCGCCGCGATCGCGGTGGGCTGGGCGCCCCGGGTCGCCCGGCCGGCGGCGGCCTCCGCGGCCTGACAGTGCTCGTGCCGGCGGAGACTTTCGCCCTGGCGGCTCGGGATCCGCGAGAACGGGACTGCCTGCCGACGTACTTCCCTTCGTGGTGAACACGAACGGCCCGTTCCGGCGCGGCCGAGCGCCCGCCGACCTACTCCAACCGGCGCAGGAAGCGGGCCGGCTGGTCGAGGAAGCCGCGCCAGGTCCGCACCAGGTCGAGGTCGTCGTAGCGGCAGGGGCGCAGGCCCGTCTCGTCGAGCTCGTAGAGGTCGGCTCCGGGGAGGGCCGCGAGGATCGGCGAGTGCGTGGAGAGGACGACCTGCGAGCCGCCGGCGACCAGATCGCGCAGCTGCCCGATCAGGGCGAGGCAGCCCGACACCGAGAGGGCCGACTCCGGCTCGTCGAGGAGCCACAGCCCGCTGATCCGGGAGCGGTTCGCCACGATGTCGAGGAACGACTCGCCGTGGCTCCGCTCGTGGTACCCGCCGTCGATCCCCACCTCCTCCAGGTAGCTGAAGAAGCCGTGCATCGTCTCGGCGCGGAGGAAGAAGCCGCGCTTGGACGCCCCGGCCCCGCGGACCAGCTGGAGGTGCTCGGCCAGGTCCGACTCCGAGGCGCGGGAGGAGTGCATCGCACCCGTGGATCCGCCCTCCGCGTTCAGCCCGTAGGCGAGGGCGACCGCCTCGAGCAGCGTCGACTTGCCCGAGCCGTTCTCGCCGGTGATCACCGTCACCTGGCCGAGATCCCAGCCCTCGGCCAGCACCTGCCGCACGGGCGCGAGCGTCGCGGGCCACCGCGCGAGGTCGGCGGGGTGCTCGGGTCGGGCCTGCACGCGGCGCACCGGGAGGGTCGAGAACACCCGGTCAGTCAAGCAGGTCGACGCTCCAGCCGGCCTCGGCCAGCGCGCGGGCCGTGTCGGCGCGGGGCGAGTAGGGGAGGTCGTCGGCGCCGACCACGCGGTAGTCGGTGTCGCCGGGGCCGACCCAGAGGACGGAGTCGGACGGGCCGGCCCGGTGCAGCGCGGCGCGGACGGCGTCGGCCGGCTCCGCGATCTCGAGCACCTCGCAGCGCTCGACGCGGCGCGCGCCGTCGACCAGGGCGCGGCGGATCCGCGCGGGGTCCTCGAAGCGCGGGTGGTGGTCGGTGACGATCACCAGGTCGGCGCGCTCGGCGGCGGCCCGGCCCATCGGCGCGCGCTTGCTCGGGTCGCGGTCGCCGTCGGCGCCGAGGAGGACGAGCACGCGGCCGGGCGTCACCTCGCGGAGGGCGTCGACGGTGCGCGCGACCGAGTCGGGCGTGTGCGAGAAGTCGAGGAAGACCCGCGGCCCGTCGGCGCCGGACACGAGCAGCGTCCGCCCGGGCACGGTGACGTCGATCCCGGAGCCGACCGCCGCGGCCACCCGGTCGCGCGCGTGGCCCGCCTCGACCAGCATCACCAGCGCGAGGGCCGCGTTCGAGGCCATGTGGCGGCCGAGGAGCGGGACGGAGGTGGTCGTCGACCAGCCGTCGCGGGCGGTGAGCCGGAAGCGGGTGCGGTCGACCGCGGTCTCGAGCACGTCGATCCGCCAGTCGGCTCCGTCCCCGGCCGAGAGCGTGACGACCGGGACCGAGGCTTCGCGGGCGACCCGGCGCCCCGCCTCGGTGTCGACGACCACGACGCCGCGGCGGCTCCGCTCGGGCGTGAACAGGCGCTGCTTGGCGCGGAGGTACTCGTCCAGGTCGCCGAAGTCGTCGAGGTGGTCGTGGCTGAGGTTGGTGAACCCGGCGACGTCGAGCACGATCCCCTCGACCCGCGAGCGCACGAGCGCCTGGGCGCTGACCTCGATCGCCGCCGCCTCGACGCCGTCCTCCGCCATCCGGGCCAGGAGCGCGTGCAGCTCGGAGGCCTCGGGCGTGGTGAGGCGGCTGGCGACGACGTGGTCGGCGCTGCGGCGCTCGGCGGTGGAGCTCAGCCCCGAGACGACGCCCAGCTGCCGGAGCACCGCGTCGAGGAGGTGCACGGTGCTGGTCTTGCCGTTGGTGCCGGTCACGCCGAGGAGCACCGGTCCGCTCCTCGTGCCGTACACCTGCGCGGCGACCGGGCCGAGGGCGGTGCGGGGGTCGTCGCTGAGGAGGACGGGCAGTCCGGAGGCGCGCGCCTCGTCGAGCCCGCCCGCGTCGGTGAGCACGGCGACCGCTCCTGCCGCCGCCGCGTCGGCCGCGAACCGGGCGCCGTGGCTCCTCCTCCCGGGGAGCGCGGCGAAGAGGGCGCCGGGGCCCGCCTCGGTGTGCGCGACGGTCACCGCGGTGATGCGGACGTCGGAGCCGTCGCCGTGGAGGCGGAGCCGATCGCTCGCGAGGTCGGCGAGCGCGACACCGGCGGCGTGGAGCGGTTCGAGGAGCCGGAACACCGGCATGCGGGCCTCCTGCGGGGCGGGGCGGTGTCGCCGAGGGCCCGCGGGCGCCGCCGGGCGACCGGAGGGGGAGGGCCGGGAGGCCCATGCCTCAGCCTGCGCGCCGCTCCCCCCGATCGGGGAGGCCCTTGCCACCGCCCGGCCGGGCCGCTACCCGCCTCCGCCTACTGCCGCGAGAACGCCTCCTGGTACAGCGCCGCGAGCTCGGGGGAGCTCTCGCCGCTGAGGCCGCAGGTCAGGATCGTGTCGCCGTCGGCCGCGACCAGGTAGTCGACCCCGGTCTCGAAGACGATGGGGGCCCCGTCCACCGCCGTCTCCCTGCCCTGGGTGACCGTGACGCCGTCGCCGACCTCGCCCGCGTAGCGCTCGAGCACGTGCAGGGTGACGGTGCTCCCGTCGATCGAGCGGACCTCGGCCCGGAACGCGAGCTGAGCGGGGGCCAGCGCGGCGGCCGTCACCGGCGAGCACGCGGCCATCGGCCCGCCCGTGCTCGGCAGGATCAGCGTCGAGGTGCTGCCCCCGCCCACGCCGAGCGCGAAGGGCAGCAGGAGGGAGGCGGCGGCCCCGGCGCTCAGCGCGCCGACTCCCACGATCAGCCAGGGGGACCGGCGGCGGGAGTGCACCGTCCGCGTGCCCTCACCCGTCGCGGCGGCGATCTGCTCGGCGAGCTCGTCGCGGTCGAGCGCGGGGAGGCTCCGCGCGGGGTCGACCGTGCGGAGGAGGCGGCGGACGTCCTCGTCGTCGGTTCCGGTCATCGGAGTCCCCCTTCAGGCGCGTGCGGGTCGGTGGAGTCGTAGAGCTCGGCGAAGCGGCGCCGCGCGCGATGGAGGCGGATCGAGACGGCGTTCGCCGTGACTCCGAGGACCGCGGCGATCCCGCGGACGTCGAGCTCCTCCCACGCCCAGAGGCGCAGCAGCTCGGCGTCCTGCTCGCGCATCCGGGCGAGCACGAGGCGCACGGTCTCCTCCGCGCCCGACGCCTCGCCCTCGTCGATCTGCACCTGGGGCGGATCGACGACCGCGATCCGCTGGGCGAGCATGACCTGCCGGCGCTGCATCCGCCGGGCGTTCTGCAGCTGGAGCCGGGCGACGCCGATCGCCCACGGCACCGGGTCGTCCTCGGGGACGTCGGCGCTGCGGCGCCAGAGCGCCGAGAGCGTCGCGGCGAGCACGTCGTCGGCGGTGGCGGAGTCGGTGCGCCGCCAGAGGTAGCGGCGGACGGGATCGGCGACCGCGGCGGCGACCGCGGCGAACCGGTCGGGACCCGCGAGGGGAGCTGGCATGTGCCTCATGCTCCCTCCTGTCCGGGATCGGCGCACATCTTTCACCGGCGCGCCGGGCGGGACTCCGCGCTCTCCCAGCACCGCGGGAGCGCGGGTCGGCGCTCAACGCCGCGAGGTGCCCACGAACTCCAGCCAGCCGGCCACGAACGGCTCGATGTCGTCCACCTCGTTCAACGCGAGAGCGTCCAGGTCGACTCCGCGGCACTCCAGCGTGAGGACGTGCCCGCGCACCCACGCGGCCGCGCGCACGGCCCCGGCTCCCTCCCACACCTCGAAGGGCTCCGGAGCCCCGTCGACCGGGATCTCCGCGATCCGCGTGGGAGCGGGCAGCGCCTCCGGCTGCACGAACGAGACGGGCGCCTCCTCCCGGCAGCAGAGCAGCGCGACGTCGTGCCGCGGATCGCCGAGGGTCGTGCGGATCTCGACGGAGGGCCCCGGCCCGCCCGGGACCGCCTCGTCGGCGAGGAACGAGAGCCCCCGCGGGCCGCCCGTCAGCGTCCACTCCGCCAGCAGCCGCGGACCGTTCCAGCCCGAGACCGCCCAGAGCGGGAGGTCGCCGAACGACCCGCGGATCCGCGCGACCCGCTCGGCGAGGTGCGCGGAGAACTCCTCCTCGCCGAGACGCCGCGCTCCGTCCATGGCCCGATCGTAGGTCGGGTGCCGCGGCACGGCCAGACCCCTCGCTACTGTGAACGTCGACCCCCGCCTCCCTTCCCCGCCGAGGAGCCCCATGCCCATCTGGACCCTGCACGGAGACGGCCGCACCGTCGAGCCCGGCGCCGTCGTCGCCCCCGGCGAGCGGCTCGCCTGGCCGGCGACGATCGCCATCGGCATCCAGCACGTCGTCGCCATGTTCGGAGCGACGTTCCTCGTGCCCGTGCTCACCGGGTTCCCGGTCGCCACGACCCTGCTCTTCTCCGGAGTCGGGACGCTGCTGTTCCTCTTGATCACGCGCAACCGGCTCCCCAGCTACCTCGGCTCGAGCTTCGCGTTCATCGCGCCCGTCACGGCCGCGACCGCCGTCGGAGGGACGGGGTCGGCGCTCGCCGGAGTCGTCGCCGTGGGCCTCCTCCTGGCCGCCGTCGGCGTCCTCGTGCAGGTCGTCGGCCTCGGCTGGATCGACAGGCTGATGCCGCCGGTCGTCGCCGGCGCGATCGTGGCCCTGATCGGGTTCAACCTGGCTCCGACCGCGTACCTCAGCTTCAAGCAGGCACCGATCACCGGGACGATCACGCTCGCCGCGATCATCCTGTCGAGCGTGTTCCTCCGCGGCTTCCTCGGCCGCGTCTCGATCTTCCTCGGCGTGGTCATCGGCTACGTCGTCGCCCTGCTCCGGAACGAGATCGACTACTCCGCGGTCGGTGCGGCCGACTGGTTCGGGCTGCCGCCGTTCACCTTCCCCGACTTCGCCTCCGGATCCACGTGGTCGGGCATCGCGATGTTCCTGCCGGTCGTGCTCGTCCTCATCGCCGAGAACGTCGGACACGTCCGCGGCGTCGCGACGATGACCGACGCCTCCGCCAACGCCAGCACCGGCCGGGCCCTGATCGCGGACGGTGTGGCGACCACCCTTTCCGGCGCCTTCGGCGGCTCCGGCACCACGACCTACGGCGAGAACATCGGAGTGATGGCGGCCACCCGCGTGTACTCGACGGCCGCCTACTGGGTCGCCGGCGTCACCGCGATCCTGCTCAGCCTCTCGCCCAAGGTCGGCGCCGTCTTCAACTCGATCCCGGCCGGAGTCCTGGGCGGCGCGACCACCGCGCTCTACGGCCTGATCGGCGTGATCGGCATCAAGATCTGGATCGACAACCGCGTCGACTTCTCGCGCCCGGTCAACCAATACACCGCCGCGGTCTCCCTCGTGATCGCCATCGCCGGCTTCTCGTTCTCCTCCGGTGGCTTCGAGCTCGGCGGCATCGTCCTCGGCGCCGGCGCCGCCCTCGTGATCTACCACCTGGGCAACGCCATCGCCCGCTGGCGCCGCACCGGCGCCGACGACGGCGGCCCCCTCCCCGCCATCGGCCAGCTCGGCGGCGACCCGCAGGACCGCTGACCGCGGCCTGCTCCGTCCTGCCGCTCCCGAGACGCCGCCGTGCCGTCCGGACGCCGCCCTCCCGCGGACGTCCCGGCGCGCACGGCGGCGTCTCGGCACCCGACGGAGCCGTCCCGGCGCGCGCACCGCAGCACCGCCTCCGCTTACCACGTTCGGGTCAGTCCGCAACCCGGTGCGCTCCCAGGCGGCTCCCGCCTAACGTCGAGCGTGACGACCGCAGCAGCGGAACGCCGCACACCGAGTGAGACAGCAAGGAGCACCACCGTGCCGCAGATCATCGAGACCGTCGACGTCAACGTCCCCGTGTCCGTCGCCTACAACCAGTGGACCCAGTTCGAGGAGTTCCCGCGCTTCCTCGACGAGGTCGAGTCGATCCAGCAGGTCACCGACACCCTCACCGTCTGGAAGGTGAAGGTCGGCCCGGTCGAGCGCGAGTTCGAGGCGAACATCACCGAGCAGCACCCCGACGAGCGCGTCGCGTGGAACAGCACCGGCGGCGAGACCGACCACGCCGGCGTCGTCACCTTCCACAAGCTCTCCGACACCGAGACCCGCGTCACCGTGCAGCTCGACTGGGAGCCGAAGGGCTTCCTCGAGACGCTCGGCTCGCTCGTCGGCGCCGGCAGCCACGCTGTGAAGAAGGACCTGAACAACTTCAAGGAGTACATCGAGAAGCAGGGCACCCCCGACGGTGCCTGGCGCGGCGACGTCGAGGCCTGAGCCGTGACCGACGCAGCCACCTCGTCCGAGGGCGAGAAGAAGGCGAACGGTCTCGGCGACGACGAGACCATCCCGCACTCCGAGGACGGGCTGGCGGTGGGGGTCTCCGGAGACTCGCACTTCAACCCCGAGGAGGACGCTCCCGAGGAGCCCTCCGAGAGCTGACGCTCTCCTCCGGGGAGCCCGACCGCTCTCCTCCGCGAGATGCCACTTGTGCACATGACACGCCGCGAGGCGTGCGCACAGGTGGCATCTCGCGGTTGAAGGCTCAGCGCCAGGCCCGGGTGTACTGCGGGGGCACCGGCAGGTCCGCGCCGAGCTCGTGCGCCATCCGCACCGGAGCGTTCGGGTCGCGCAGCAGCTCGCGGGCGAGCAGCACGACGTCGGCGTCGCCGTTCGCGACCACGCCCTCCGCCTGCTCCGCCGTGGTGATGAGTCCCACGGCGCCGACCAGCGCACCGGTCGCCCTCCGCAGGTCGCGCGCGAACGGCACCTGGTAGAGCGGCGCCACCGGGATGCTGGCGTGCACGAGTCCGCCGGTCGACACGTCGAAGAGGTCCACGCCCTCGGCGCGCGCCCACGCCGAGACGGTGATCGTCTCCTCCAGCGTCCAGCCGCCCTCGGCCCAGTCGGTCGCGGAGAAGCGGACGAGCAGAACGAGCTCCCCGATCTCGGCGCGGACCGCGCGGACGACCTCGAGCAGCAGGCGCGCCCGGTTCTCGAGCGAGCCGCCGTAGGAGTCCTCGCGGGTGTTCGAGAGCGGCGACAGGAACTGATGGAGCAGGTACCCGTGCGCGGCGTGCAGCTCGATCACGTCGAAGCCGGCGTCCGCGGCGCGGCGGGCGGAGGCGCGGAACGCCTCGACGAGGCCGGGCAGCTCCTCCGCGGCCAGCTCGCGCGGCTCCGCGTAGCCCTCGAACGCGACGGCCGAGGGAGCGACGGTCGGCCAGCCGCCGTCCTCCAGCGGCACGGATCCGCGTCCGCTCCACTCGCGGTAGGTCGACGCCTTCCGGCCCGCGTGGGCGAGCTGCACGCCCGCGAGCGCGCCCTGTCCGTGCACGAAATCGACGATCGGAGCCCAGGCGTCGCGCTGCTCGTCGTTCCACAGCCCCGTGTCCCAGGGGCTGATCCGCCCCTCGGGGACGACGGCGGTGGCCTCCGCGATGACGACACCCGATCCGCCGCGCGCGAGCCCGCCGAGGTGCACGAGGTGCCACGAGGTGGGCACGCCGTCCTGCGCCTCCACCGAGTACTGGCACATCGGTGCCGCCCAGAGGCGGTTGCGCGCGGTCCTCGAGCGGAGCGTCAGCGGCTGGAACAAGGCGGTGTCGGTCATGTCTCTCCTGTCGTGCTTCTCCGCGGAACGCCGCTTCGGTACGCGATACGCCGGTGAGGGCGCACGCCGGCGGCATCTCGCGGAGGGGGTCACGTGCTCCAACCGGGAGGAGAGCCCGGCTATGCCCGGATCAGCGCGGCCAGGTCGACCCGGGCGCGTCCTGCCAGACGGTGCTCGGCGGAGCGAGCGACTCCAGCTCCTCGAACAGGGCGTCGGGGATCTCGAGCGCGTCGTCGGCCACGAAGGAGTCGTAGTGCTCGGCGGAGGCGGCGCCGACGACCGTCGTCGTCACGCGGGGGTCGCGCGTCGAGAACTGCAGCGCGGCGGCGGCGAGCGGCACGCCCGCCCGGTCGCAGGCCGCTCCCATCGCCGCGACGGCGTCGACGATCTCGCGCGGCGCCGGCCGGTAGGCGTAGGAGGCGACCGGCTCCGGCCAGCGCGCGAGGGCGCCTCCGCCGTAGACCGCCGCGTTGACCACGATCACGCCGCGGTCGACGGACGCGTCGATCAGCTCCTCGGAGGAGCGGTCGACCAGCGTGAAGCGGTTGTGGGTGATCACGGCGTCGAAGAGGCCGGTGTCGACGTAGTGGCGCAGCATCGGCGCGGGTCCGCCCGAGATCCCGATCGAGAGGGCGACGCCCGCCTCCTTCATCGCGACGAGCGCGCGGACCGGGCCGTCCTCGGCGAAGGCCTCGTCGTACGAGATGCGCTCGGGGTCGTGCAGGTAGAGCAGGGGGAGGACGTCCATCCCGAGGCGCTCGCGGCTCTCGTCGAGGCTGCGGCGCATCCGCTCGGCCGAGTAGCTGCCGGTGCTCGGGTCGCGGTCGAGCTTGGTGACCACGGTGATCCCCTCGGGGACACCGCCGCGGGCCTGCAGGGCCTCGCCGATCAGGCGCTCGCTGTGGCCGCCGGCGTACTCGTTGGACGTGTCGACGACGGAGACGGCGCGGGTGGCGGCGTCGGAGTCGAGGACGCGCTCGAGGGCCGGCACCCGATCGAGGTCGGCGACGCGCTCGGGGCGCCAGGAGGTGCCGAGGGTCAGCCGGGTGACGGTGGCGCCGGACGGGCCGAAGGGCCGGAGGCGGGAGGACTGCGGAGTCATCCGCTCAGCCTGGCAGCGCCGGGGTCCTCCCGCATCCCGCGGCGGATGAACGGTCAGTGGACGAGAGTGCTCAGCCTGACGACGCCGAAGCCCGGAAGCATCGTCGGGAGCGTCCCGGCGGAGAGGTGGGCGATCCGGAAGACGGTGTCGGAGCGGCGCGGCCGCCTCCGAGGTCGACGCGGTGTCGTGCTCGACGGGATCCCTCCGCGGGGCCTTCTTCGGGGCGCGATGACCGGCGGCGGACCGGCGCGAGGCCGCCGTGACGGCCGGACGCGGGCCGGTGGTGCGGCCTAGGCTCGGCGCGTGACCGTCGATACCGCCGCCGCCGACTCCTCCGCCCGCTCCACCCGCTCCGCCGTGCTCGACGCTCTCGCCACTCCGGCGCTGGTGCTCGACGAGGCGGTGCTCGACCGCGACATCGCCGCCGTCGCCGCGGCTGCCCGCGAGCGGGGTCTGGCGCTCCGCCCCCACGCGAAGACCCACAAGTCGCTCGAGATCGCCCGGCGCCAGCTCGCCGCGGGGGCCGTCGGGCTCACCGTCGCGACCGTCTCGGAGGCCGAGGTCTTCGCCGCGGGAGGGATCCGCGACCTCTTCATCGCCTACCCGCTCTGGCTCGACGCCGAGCGCGCCGGGCGGCTCCGCCATGTCCTCGCGAGCGCCCGTGTGCGGGTCGGCGTCGACTCGGCGGAGTCGGCCGAGCGCCTGGCCGCGGCCCTGCCCGAGCGCGAGGGGCTCGAGGTCGTCGTCGAGATCGACTCCGGCCACCACCGCAGCGGCGTGCTCCCCGCCGAAGCCGGCGCGATCGCCGCGGCCGCCGTCTCGGCCGGGCTCGACGTCGCCGGCGTCTTCACCTTCCCCGGCCACAGCTACGCGGCCGGAAACGGAGCGGCGGCCGCCCGCGACGAGGCGCGCGCGCTCGCCGAGTCGGTCGCGTCGCTCGCGGCGTCCGGAGTCGAGGCCCGCGTGGTCAGCGGAGGCTCGACCCCGTCGGCCGCGTTCGCCGACTCCTCGGTGCTCACGGAGCTGCGCCCCGGGGTCTCGGCCCTCGGCGACGCCCAGCAGTGGGAGATCGGCACGACGACGCCCGAGGACATCGCCGTCACCGTCCTCGCCACGATCGTGTCCCGCCGCGGCGACCACCTGATCGCCGACGCGGGCAGCAAGGTGCTCTCCTCCGATCGTGGCGCGGCCTCGAGCGGCTTCGGCCGCCTCCCGGAGCACCCGGAGGCGCGCATCCCGGTGCTCTCGGAGCACCATGCGACGATCACCGGTGTCGACCTGCCCGTGGGGACGCGGGTGCGGATCGCGCCGAACCACGTCTGCGTCGCGGTGAACCTGGCCGACGAGTACCGCGTCCTCCTCCGCGACGGCGGCGGCGCCGTCTGGCCCGTCGACGCCCGCGGGCGGAACAGCTAGGCGATCCGCGAGCGCGGGATCCGCAGGCCGAGCAGCGCGCTCGCCGCCAGCAGCACGAAGGCGGAGGCGAAGGCCGCGGTCGGCGATGCGGCGTCGGCGAGAGCGCCTGCGAGCAGCGGCCCGATCACGCCGCCCAGGTCGGACGCGGCCTGGAACACCGAGACCGGCTTGCCGCCGCGCTCGCCCGCGGCGTCACCGACCAGCGCACCCGGGGCCGTGCCCATGAAGGCGGCCGCCGCTCCGTAGACGCAGAGCAGCACGACGAGCAGCCACAGCTCCGAGACGAACGGCATCGCCAGCATCGCCACCGCCGCGACGGAGAATCCGCCGATCAGCGCCGGGCGCCGACCGACCGTGTCGACGAAGCGGCCGGCGGGCGCTAGCGCGATCGTCTGCACCACCGCGGCGATCGCGAACGCGATGCCGGTCCAGGCGGGCTGCCCGCCGAGCCCCTCGACGACGAGCACGGGGACGAGCGTCGCGCGGACTCCCATCGCCGACCAGCCGAGGGCGAAGTTCGCCAGCACCGCGCTCTGGTACCGGCGGTCGCGGGCGACCTCGCGCAGGGGCTTCGTCCTCGCCGCGGCGGACGGTGCCGCGTCGCGCTCCGGCCGCTGCAGCAGGATCAGCCCGACGAGCCCCGCGATCGCGAGCGTGCCGGCGTAGAAGAAGAAGGGGGCGGTGAGCGAGATCGCCGTGAGCACGCCCCCCACCGCGGGGCCCGCCATGCCGCCGAGCAGGAAGCCGCCCTGGTAGAAGCCGATCGAGCGGCCGCGCCGCTCCGGGCTCGCGGTGCGCAGGAGGAGCGTCATCGCCGCGACGGAGAACATCGCGGAGCCGATGCCGCCGACTCCGCGCAGCAGGAGGAGGTGCGGGTAGTCGGAGGCGAAGCCGACCAGCGCCGAGGAGAGCGCGACGATGCCGATGCCGACGGCGAGCACGACCCGCTCGCCGAACCGGTCGACCAGCGGCCCCACGAACGGATTCGCGACCAGCCGCATCAGAGCGAACGCCGAGACGACCGCGCCGACCGCCGTGTAGTCGACGCCGAAGCTGCGCACGTAGGTCGGCAGCACCGGCACGACGACGCCGAACCCCAGCATCACGAAGAAGGCGACGACCCCCAGCACGAGCACGTCCCGCGGCAGTCGCTCGCTGTCTCGGGAACGCCACGGGAATCGCACCTGTCGACGCTACCCCCTGCCGGGGGCCCCACCCGACCCTGGGCGGGAACCCGTCGGGCAGCACGCCGGACGCGCCGGGCGGACCCGTTCCGCGCCGCGCGCCCGGTCGGCGAGCCCGGGCCGGGTACGGTCCTCGGATCCACCGCGGAGGAACCCGGCGGACCCGGGAGCGGACCGCCTCCGGGACCGGCCCTCGACCGACGGGACACCCTTGAGACGCACCACCACCGTGCCGGCCGTGCTGGCGACCACGCTCCTCCTCACCGGGTGCGGGGAGCCGGGCGGCGTGCAGGATCCCGCCCCGTGCCATCCGCTTGAGGACGCCTGAAACGCGTACGCGACGGAGTTCGATCCCGGACTCCGCGACACGTTCCGCGAGACCCTCCTCCGCTTCGACGACGGCTCCTCGACCAGCACGGCGGCCCACGCAGCAGGCCTCGCCACCGTGAACCTCCTGCAGGCGATCTCCGGTGATCGACGCGCGAGCGAGTACTTCTGGAACGCAATTGACCTGATCGGCGTATTCGACGGGTTTCACCGCCGATAGGGTGTGACTGTGTGTACTTCGCGCACTCCATCCGGAGGTCTAACGACGTGGCTGCGCCCTGGCTGTCTGCTGCGGAGATCGCCGCCCACCTGGGCATTGCGAAAGATACCGTCTACGACTGGATCGCCGACAAGAGCATGCCCGCCCGCCGCGTCGGCCGACTCTGAAAATTCCAGGTCAGCGAGATCGACGAATGGGTGCGCAGCGGCGGAGCGGCGCCCGGGCACCAAGACGACGAAGGCGACACGTGACGATTGCTCCGCAGTGTCGGAGGAACGACGTATCCTGATCAACTTGCGATTTTCCAGAGAGGGGCGTCCGTGAACAGCAATTCGCCCGCAGCGCCGCGCTACGCGCTCTCGTTCACGACCGGCGGCCTCCTGGAGCGTGAGGCCGCAGTATTGGCACCAGTCTACGTCGAGCATCGTGATTGGGTGAAGGTACGCGACCTTGCGGTCGACGAGAACCTCCTTCAGGCCCGGACCTACCGGACGGGGGTGCGGCTCGTTCGAGAGACCGTCAAGCGCCTGTCAGCACTCTCAGACCTCGAGGTTGTGTTCCTCGACGAGGTCAACGCTTCCGAGCGCGGCCACCTCATGTGGGCCGCGGCTTGCCGCCGCTATGACCTCATCGGAGAATTCGCCGAGGAAGTCCTGCGCGAACGCTTCCTCATCTTGGCGAACACCGTCGCCTATGAGGACTACGACTCCTTCTACCGCGCCAAGGCCATGTGGCACGACGAACTAGACGACGTCACGGACCTCTCCTACAAGAAGCTCCGAGAGGTGCTGTTCAAGATGATGGTCGAGGCGGGGCTGCTGACCACTCAGCGCGCGATCGAACCCGCTCTCCTCTCCGCTCGCGTCGCCGAGTGCCTCAACGAGCGCTCACCGAGCGATATCCGCTTCTTCCCGACGAGGGTGGCCTGATGCCCCTGCACGCCAAGCCCGCACTGGCTCAGCAAGAGGAGCACCTGTTCAGGGTGCTCAGCAGCGAGCGTTTCCTCAATATGGAGGGCCTCGGCAACGAGGTCGCTCACTTCATCTATGACTACGACCCGACGTGGGCGCTTGGCGTCGCTCAGACCAGGAAGCGCCTCAAGACCAAACTCGACACCGAGCGCGGCATCAAGGTCCTCGAGATCAACCTCTACGACTTATGCGTCGAGTTGCTGAAGAAGCGCAACGTATGGGAGCGCGTCCTCGCCGCCGAGCCGACGATGGACAAGCCCGACTTCCTCAAGATGCTTCAAAACATGCTCGACCCGCAGATGCACCTGGCTCTGGCGATTAAGGAGCGCATCGCAGCCGAGTCGTTCCAGATTCTTTTCATCACGGGCATCGGTGAGGTGTTCCCGTTCGTGCGCTCGCATACAGTGCTCAACAACCTGCAAACAGTTGTCTCCGACAGGCCGATGCTGATGTTCTTCCCCGGCCGCTACGACGTGTCGGCCACGCAGGGCTCATCACTGGTCCTCTTCGGCCAGCTCAAGGACGACTCCTTCTACCGCGCGAAGCGCATCCTCGACCAGGAAGCATGACCCGATGAAACTCAACGAGATCTTCCTCAAAGACGTCGCCCGCTCGATCGAGGGCGTCGTCAAGGCCGACGATGTCGACCACCTGGGCGTCGAGGTCGAGGAGTACGTCTTCACTAACGACGCCGCGAAGGGCGTCGCACCGCTGCTGGAGGAGTACAGCAACTACACGAACGCCAACGGTGTGTGGATCTCCGGCTTCTTCGGCTCCGGTAAGTCTCACCTGCTGAAGATGCTCGCGCACCTTCTCGGTGACGTCGAAGGCCAGGCGTTCCCGCGCGAGAGGGTGAGCGAGAGCTTCCTGGCCAAGACAGAGGATGCGATGCTCATCGCTTCGCTGAAGAAGGCCGCCGCCATCCCAGCCAAGAGCCTGCTGTTCAACATCGACCAGAAGGCGACTCTGATCGCCAAGGACCAGACCGACGCCCTGCTCAAGGTCTTCGTCAAGGTCTTCGACGAGAGCCGCGGCTACTTCGGCAACGACGGCGCTGTCGCCCGGTTCGAGGAGGATCTCGACAAGCGCGGCCAGTACCAGGCATTCAAGGCCGCCTTCGCCAGGCAATCCGGCATCGACTGGTCGCAGGGGCGCGAGCAGACCGCCCTGGAAGGTCACAACATCGACAAGGCGTTCGTCGAGGTCAACGGTGAGGCGAACCCCGGCATCATCGCGCAGTACCAGAAGTCCTACGCCGTGTCGATCGAGGACTTCGCCACCTCGGTCAAGGCGTGGATCGATAAGCAGGAATCTGGCTTCCGGCTCAACTTCTTCGTCGACGAGGTCGGCCAGTTCATAGCCGACGATGTCAAGCTGATGCTCAACCTTCAGACGATCGCCGAGTCCCTGAACACGAGGTGCAAGGGGCAGTCGTGGGTCTTCGTCACCTCGCAGGAGGACATGGACAAGGTCATCGGCGACCGCACCAGGCGGCAGGGAAACGACTTCTCCAAGATCCAGGCTCGATTCAGCGCCAAGGTAAAGCTCACCAGCCAGGACGTCGAAGAGGTCATCAACAAGCGTCTGCTGGAGAAGAACGATGCAGGCGCCGCAGAGCTCATGGCCATCCATGCCAAGGAAGGTGCTAACTTCAAGACGATCTTCGACTTCGTCGACGGCGCGAAGACCTACCGCAACTACGTCGATGGTGGACGGTTCATCAGCACGTATCCGTTCGTCACGTACCAGATCCCGATGTTCCAGGCCGCGATCGAGGGCCTATCCGATCACAACATGTTCGAGGGCAAGAACAGCTCGGTCGGCGAACGCTCGATGCTCGGCGTGGTCCAGGAGGTCGCAAAGCGCATCGGCACCGAACAGGTGGGCTACCTCGCAACCTTTGACCAGATGTTCGCGGGTATCAGCGCCGCACTGAAGTCAGCTGCCCAGAGCGCGATCCTTCAAGCCGAGAAGCATCTGCCCGACCCCGGCTCCGACATCACGATCCTCGCCAATCGGCTGCTCAAGGCGCTGTTCCTGGTCAAGTACGTCGATACCTTCAAGGCCACGCCCCGCAACCTCACCGTGCTTGTCTACGACCGCTTCGGGCTCGACCTCACTGCGCTGGGCAAGCAGGTGCAGGAGGCGCTCAACCTGTTGGAGGCTCAGTCGTACGTCCAGCGCAACGGCAACATCTACGAGTATCTGACCAACGAGGAGCAGGAGATCGAGAAGGAGATCAAGGCGGTTGACATCGACTCCTCGGAGATCTCCGGCAAGCTTTTCCGGTACCTCTCCTCCGACATCCTCAAGATCAACAAGCTCAAGTACGTCAAGAACGGCCAGGACTTCTCGTTCGGCTACAAGCTCGACGACGTGCCCCAGGGAACCCAGCGCGAGCTGACCATCCACTTCATCACGCCCGAGACGAGTTACAGCGACTCCGAGATTGCGGCGCAGAGCATGGGCAGAGACGAGCTGCGGATCTTCCTCGGCCGCGACAAGCGGCTGCTCGCGGACCTGCGCCTGCTGCTCAAGACAGAGAAATACACAAAGCAGCGCACCAACTCCGGTGCCACGCCCTCAATGCAGGCGATCCTCCAGTCCAAGCAGGTACTCAACTCCGACCGCGAGAAGGAGCTTATCGAGCGCCTCCGCCAGGCGGTTGGCAAGGCCCAGCTCATCATCAACGCCGCCGAAGTCACCTCCAGCTCACAGGACGCCGTCGCGCGCGCGGCCGACGGGTTCCAGGAACTCGTCAGCCGGACCTACACGAGCCTCGGCCTGCTCGGCGGCAAGGTGTTCCCCGAACAGCAAGTCACCAGCGCGGTGCAGAACGACACAGGGCTGTTCGACGCGGCGACACTCAGCGCACTCAAGTCGCCGGGCACAGAGATGGAATCCTGGATCATTACCCAGACAGGCCTGGGCGAACAGGTGACGGTCAAGAAGATCGTCGACCGCTTCGAGACCAAGCCCTATGGCTGGGATCTTGGCTCTATCGAAGTCGTTCTGGGATGGCTCGTCGGCAACGGCAAGGCGGCATTCAGCGTCGACTCCAACCCGGTCGTCCGGACTGAGGCAGCACCCCTCATCCGAAACACCGGCAAGCACCATCACGTCGTGGTCGCACCGCAGAAGGCATACGACCACGCGAAGGTCGCCGCGTTCAAGAAGTTCTGCACGGACTTCTTCGACGAGGGCGCCGTGCCGAGCGACTCTGCCGAGTTGGCCGAATTCGGCAAAGGCAAGCTCGCGTCCAGACGCGATGAACTCAATGCCCTCGTCAGTAGCAGTCGGTACCCGTTCATCGGCCAGCTCTCCGGCGTCGTCGCCCTACTTGACGAGGTAATCGGAAAGCAGGTCGACTGGTACCTCAGCGACTTCGACAAGGCCGACGAGCTGCTCGAAGCGAAGGAAGACATAATCGACCCGATCAAGTCCTTCCTCAACGGCCAGCAGGCCAAGATCTTCGACGAGGCTCGAGCTCTCCTTACCGCAAACATGGGAAACCTCGGTTACCTTCCCGCGGGCAGCGACGACTCAGTCAACGCCCTACTCTCAGACGCGAGCGCCTTCCGCGGCTACAAGATGAACCATCTGAAGGCGGAGTCCGATTCTCTGCGGGGGGCGATCGACGACGTCGTCTCTGACAAGCGCACCGAGGTGACGGCGGCGATCGATAGGCGTAAGGCCGAGATCCTCGGGAGCGCCTACTATGCCAAGGCCACCCCAGCCGCGCAGGAGAGCGTGATCCGGCGGATCGACGGCATTCTCGCGCGACTCGGAGGCGAGACTCAGGTGGCGCTCATTCTCCAGGTGGGCGCGAGCTTCGACCAGGACGAATACCCGGAGTTGCTGAGTCGGCTCGTTGCGGCGCAGCAGGGTGGGAATGGCGATGCCCCGCCGCCGAAGCCGATGGTGTCGGTCAAGTCGATCAGTGTGCCTGGCGCTTCGGGCGTCTTGGAGTCCGAGGCTGACGTCGACACCTACCTTGCCAAGTACCGCGCCGCGCTCGTCGCGACCCTCAACGACGGAAAGCGAATCACGCTGTAATGGACACCGCATCACTCAAGTCCTTCGCCACGTCGGCGCGCACGGAACTCATCCGCGAGGTGGGCGCGCGCATTGCAGCCGTGCTCACCCAGGGGTCGCCCGAGCGCGTCGAGCAACAGGGAGCCGTGAGCGCACTGGAGCGCGCCATCGCTGCCGCGGGCGGTGACGACGAGGGCAAGGCCCATGTGGCCGACAAGGTTGCCTACATCTGGTTCAATCGCATCATCGCCCTGCGCTTCATGGACGCCAACGGTTACACGGGCGTCGGCGTCGTCTCGCCCGCAGCCGATCAGGTTGCGCAGCCCGAGGTGCTGGCCGCCGCCAAGCGCAGTCAGATCGACGGCGACGTAGTCAAGGGCGCGAACGCGGCGACCGTCACTGGGTTGCTCAACGGCACCCGCCAGCCGCGCCCGGGCGTCGATGCACAAGCCGAGGCCTACGCGCTCCTCCTCGCGGACTACTGCCGCTACTGGAACCGAGCCATGCCCTTCATGTTCGAGCGTGAGGGCGACTACACTGAGCTCCTCATCCCCGCCAACCTGCTCGCGGAGGACTCCACCCTGGATCGCTCCGTTAACGTGCTCACCGAGGAGGTCTGCCAGGATGTCGAGGTCATCGGCTGGCTCTACCAGTTCTACATTTCCGAGCGCAAGGGCGAGGTCTTCGCCGGGTTCAAGAAGAATAAGAAGGCCGGCGCCGACGAGATCCCTGCCGCCACCCAGCTCTTCACCCCGCACTGGATCGTCCGGTACCTCGTCGAGAACTCCCTCGGTCGCCTGTGGATGCTCAACCACCCCGAGTCCCGAGTCGTCGACCAGATGGACTACTACATCGCCCCGGTCGACGAGGAGACCGACTTCCTCAAGATCAGCAAGCCTGAAGAACTCAAGGTAATCGACCCGGCGTGCGGCTCGGGGCACATGCTCACCTACGCTTTCGACTTGCTTTACGCGATCTACGAGGAGGAGGGTTACGCCCCGTCGCAGATCCCGCGCCTGATCCTCACGAACAACCTCTATGGAACCGAGATCGACCGGCGCTCCGGTGCTTTGGCCGCGTTTGCCCTGACGATGAAGGCCGCGGCCAAGCGCAAGCTGTTCCTCAAGAACCCGGTCGAACCAAACATCGCGGTCCTCGACCCCATCACCTTCACTCCAGACGAGCTGGAATACCTCGTCACGAAGGACGGCGACCGTCACGCGGAAGAGGCGTACTGGAACCAGTTCGCGGACGCCGACACTATCGGTTCGCTCATCCAGCCAGATTCGGATCTCACCGTCCGGCTCGCTGGCCACCTCGCGAAACTCGATGCCGACGGCGACATCCTTCGCACCGACGCACTCAACTGGGCCCAGAAGGCGGTCCGCCAAGCGGAGTTCCTCATGCAGCAGTACTCGGTACTTGTGGCCAACCCTCCCTTCATGGGTCGGGGAAACATGGGGGACCTGCTGACGAGCTTCGTAGATTCCCGCTACGACGACTCGGCCTGGGGCCTGGATGCCTGCTTCATCTCCCGAGCTGGCTCGCTGGTGGTTCCCGGAGGGATGAGCGCCCTCGTGACGATGCAGAGTTGGATGTATCTGTCGTCATTCGAGAATCTTCGACGGCGCCTACTTGAGACTAGGGCGATCGCGACGCTCTGCCACCTGGGCACAGGTGTGTTCGACTCCTTTGGTGGCGAGGTGGTTGCAGTTGTCGCGACGGTGTTTCGCCACGCGGCTTTACCTGCGCTGGGAACATACCTACGACTTCTCGGTGAGGAAGACCCGAAACTCGCGGTTCGCGTAGCGGCACACGATCCTGACGACCCGCGGCATTTCGAACGTTCTTCGCACGATTTCCTTGCCCTGCGCGGCGCGCTTCTCGCATACTTCGCAGATGCCTCGATTTCAGACTTCTTGGCTGGTCCGCCTATTCGCAAGTATCTCCAAGCTGGTGTTGGTTCGCAGACAGGTGCCAATGGTCGGTTCGTCCGCTACTGGTTCGAGGTTTCCCGGAGCGACCTAAACGTGGCCGGAAAGGAGGGCATGGATCGAGCTAAGTGGACGCCTTCGACGAAGGGGGGAGAGTTCCGTCGGTGGTACGACCCAACTCTCAGTGTGATGGATTGGCGAGGCAACGGCGGGCTGATTAAGCAGCAGAGCTCGGGGGCTGTGATCCGCAATGCCTCCCTGTACTTCCGGGAGAACCTCTCGTGGACAAAAATCGGCACGCGGATCCCCTCCTTCCGGTACAGCGACGCAAGAGTTGTTCACAACGATGCGAGCTGCTTTGTCGTTGCCAGCAGCACGCCTCTCGATAGCATTTCGGCCTATCTTAACTCCCGAACTGTGACATCGCTCGTGAAGGAGCTGAACCCGACGTTGAATCTGCGGCCCGCTACGCTTCTTGATTTCCCATTCGTCGAGGTGAGTCCGGAAGCGGGCAAGACTTGCCGAGAGTTGAGCAAGCTCGATTGGGATCGCGAAGAATTGTCCTTGGATTTCACGCGGTCCGCCCTCCTGTCGGATGGGCGGCATGGGCGAGTGATCGATTCAGTCGCCGCCGTTCACGCCGAGAGCGCTTCGATGACCGCGGCACTGGCGCACTGTGAGAATGAGATCGAAAGGGAAGTCGCAGAGGCCGCTGGACTGCCCAAACCCGCGGAAATCCCGTGGAGTGAGCACTCGTTGCTTGCAAACCCCAGCTTTCGCTACGGTCCGGGGCGGTCGACGACTGAATACCAGTCGCTTGCTACTGCGGAATTAATTCGCGACTTTGTCTCGTATTCGGTTGGGTGCATGTTCGGGCGCTACGGCCTTGACGAACCGGGGCTGATCCTCGCCGACCGGGGCGCGACCGCCGAGGACTATCTCACGAAGTGCCCCAAGCCCACGTTCATGCCGGACAGCGACAACGTCATCCCGATTGTGGAGGGCAACTGGTTCGAGGACGACATTGTCGAGCGGTTCCGCCAGTTCCTTCGTGCTGCGTTCGGTGAGCAGCACTTCGAGGAGAACCTGCGGTTCATCACCGAGTCACTTGGGGTGAAGAACCTTCGCGACTACTTCGTGAAGTCGTTCTACAAGGACCACATTAAGCGGTACAAGAAACGGCCGATCTACTGGTTGTTCTCTAGTCCCAACGGCTCATTCAACGCGCTGATCTGCATGCACCGGTACACGCCGTCGACGGTCTCGGCGGTGCTGACCTACTTGCGTGAGTACGTGACCAAGCTGGAGTCTGCCCTCCAGCACGCCGAGCGTCTTGGGAACGCGAAGGAGGCGGACCGGCTCCGAAGGATGCTCGTCGAGCTGAACGAGTACGAGCACGTCACGCTCTTCCCGAAGGCGTCTGAGAACGTCCTGATTGACCTCGATGACGGCGTGAAGGCGAACTACCTCAAGTTCGGTGTGGCACTCAAGAAGATCCCTGGATTGGAGGCAGCGAGTGACTGATCTGACCTCCGTCCAGGACGCCCTCCAAAGCCGACTCGCCTCGGAGCGCGTTGTGTTTTGGAACGATCCCGCCGGCGAGTACTCCGCCGACGTCGATGTGCTCGATCTCGGCGCGGCCAACGTCATCCGTGTCGAGGGCAACGAGTTCGGCGCGAAGAATGCAGTTCTCGCCGATCACTTCAGCAGGTACGTCGTCTATCGCTCGGGCGACATCCCCCGCGGGACCGCGAATTGGCTGCTGGATCTCGAACTCGCGTACGGCGTGTTCACGGCCGACAGGGCCTCCATGCTCCAGCAGGAGCTTGGCCTGGGCGACCCCGCCCTGTTGCCGGTGATCGAGCGGCACCAGAAGTTCCTCGCTGCGAACAACCGCAAGCTGGCGCTGGAGAAGCTCCTCAATGAGGGAGACGACGCCGCGCGCCTGCGTGCCAAGATGTGCCAGGTGCTGGTCAAGGCGCCAGGGAACAAGCTCACCGACATCGTGCGGGAACTGTTGGTTGAGAACGCTGTTGGGAAGAGCGCCAAGTTCGAGGATCTCGTCACCTTCGGGCTCGATCAGTTCTTCTGGGATGGGCTCGCGAGCATCTATAAGTACGCGAGCGTGACGCCGACGATCGACGATTTCGTCCTGTGGATGTTCGGCCGCGCCAGCGAAGACTTCGCGTCGGCCACCCCCGACGAGTTCCGCAATATCCGCAGCGACTTCAACGCCCTTCGCTACGACGTCCGCAGTCAGGACACGATGACGACGCTCGCCTCGCGCGCGGCTGACGCACTTGACGTGAAGTCCAAAATAGAGCGTCGCGACTACCGCGAGCTGGCCAGGATCACGATCTTCGAGGAAATCGACCGCAAGGTGATCGTAGACCTTGCCGCTGCGGTCGCTACTCAGTCGGTGACGCCGCGCGAGGTTGCCGACATCGTGCGGCAGCGCCAGGAGAGCCTGTGGAAGGCTAAGTACACGAAGCTCTACCAGGCCATTCAGAGCGCCTCAGAGTTGCTCGCCGCGATTGTTGGCCTCCCGCACATCATCGCCTCAGTCGCCGTCGGGTTGGAGAAGTACCAGTCCGACTGGTTCCGCATCGACCAGCACTACCGCTGGTTCACCTACGCCCACCAGACCGCCGACTTTCAAAAGCCGCTCGAATCGCTCAAGGCCGAGGTAGACAAGCAGTACGCCAACAAGTACCTCTACGTCTTCGGCGGGCTCTGGCAGCAGGCTCTTGAGCCCATGAGCGATTGGAAGTCAGCGACGCTCGCGCCGCAGGCGAAGTTCTTCGACCGTCACGTCGCCCCTGTCGTCAAGGACGGCCGGACCAAGGCAGTCGTCATCGTCTCCGATGGCGTGCGTTACGAGATCGCAGAGGAACTCGCGTCGATGATCCGCGGCGAGGACCGATTCGACGCGTCACTCTCGGCCGTGCTCGGCTCGCTGCCGAGCTACACCCAGCTCGGTATGGCGTCGCTGCTGCCGCAGTCGAGCCTGGAACTCGACCCCGAGGGAATGCCGGTTCTGGCCGACGGGAAGCCGACGAACGGAACCGCGAACCGCGACAAGATTCTGCAAGCTGTCAAGGGGCACGCCATCACCGCTTCCGAGGTCCTCGCCATGCCGGGGAGCGAGCTTCGTGAGCTGTATAAGAAGCACCAGATCTTCTACGTGTACCACGACCGCATCGACGCTGCGGGTGACAAGGCCTCGACCGAGCGGACAGTCTTCGAGGCCGCCGAGGAGACGCTACGCGAGTTAGTGTCGCTGGTGAAGAAGTGGACAAGCGCGAACGCGACGAACATCCTGATCACCGCCGACCACGGGTTTCTCTATCAGGACATCCCGCTGGAGCAGGCGTACTACGTCTCGGAGTCTCCCCAGGGTGACGCGGTCACCAAGACCAACCGTCGCTACGCGCTCGGCCGAGCACTCAAGCCGTCCCCGTCCTTCATGACGTTCACCGCGGCCCAGGCCGGGCTCACGGGACACCTCGACATCCAGATTCCCAAGTCGATCCATCGCATCCCGCAACCCGGCGCTGGCACCCGCTACGTCCACGGCGGCGCATCTCTTCAGGAGATCGTCGTTCCGGTGATCTCGGTCAACAAGAAGCGCAAGACCGACGTTCGTCGGGTCAACGTCGACCTCATGCCCGAGACCGACAAGATCACTACTGGGCAGCTCGCGGTCAAGCTGCTCCAGCGCGAGGCCGTTACGGACAAGATCCAACCGCGTCAGGTCCGAATTGGGCTTTACGTGGGTGAGACGCTGATCTCCGACCAGCCTGTCTTTACCTTCGACAGCGCATCCGACGACCAGCGCGATCGGTACCAGAAGGCCGTGCTGTACCTGACCCAAGACGCCGACGAGTTCAACAACCGGCCCGTCGAGTTGCGGCTCGAAGAGCCGATCTCGAACACGACGCAGTGGAAGTTGTTCTCGAAGGGGAACTACACCATCAAGCGGTCGTTCACGACGGACTTCGACTTCTAGGAGAGCCATGACCAACCTCGAAGACGCACTCGACGAGATCGACGTGCGTGCCGTGGCTGAGGCGACCGACGCCGCGCCGACAAAATCCGCGCTCGACGACAAGATCAACGAGCACTTCGCCGGTGCCGTCGTCCGTAAGGACCTCGTCAAGGCAGTCCGCGGCAACGCCGTGGTGCCTTCCTACGTGCTGGAGTACTTGCTGGGCCAGTACGCGGCCTCCGATGACGAGGCGACGATCCGGGCCGGGATCGACAGCGTGCGACAGATCCTCGCAGCTCACTACGTCAACCGCAACGAGCACATGCTCGCGAAGTCGGAGATCCGCCGCAAGGGCCGGCACCGCGTGATCGACAAGGTCACCGTCACGCTCAACGAGAAGAACGACGTCCACGAGGCGGAGTTCGAGAACCTCCAGATCAAGGGCGTCATCATCGATGACGTCACGGTCAAGCACAACCCCAAGCTCCTTGTCGGCGGCGTCTGGTGCATCTGCGACATCGAGTACTTCCACTCCGACGACCAGCGTGTCGTGCCCTGGATTCTCGACAAGCTCAAGCCCATCCAGGTTGCCGGCGTCGACATCGACCACTACCACGACGCCCGCAAGGCATTCACGACCGAGGAATGGATCGACCTGCTCATGCAGTCGATCGGCCTCAACCCCGAGCAGTTCAACGAGCGCGGCAAGCTCATCGCGCTGACCCGGCTCATCCCGTTCGTCGAGCGCAACTACAACGTCGTCGAACTCGGCCCCAAGGGAACCGGTAAGTCACACACTTTCAGCGAGTTCTCCCCGAACGGCATCCTCATCTCCGGCGGCGAGGTGACGGTCGCCAAGCTGTTTGTCAACAACGCGAGCGGGCGTATCGGCCTGGTTGGCTACTGGGATTGCGTCGCGTTCGACGAGTTCGCAGCCAACCGGCGCGCCAACCAGAACCTCGTCAACGTGATGAAGAACTACCTCGCGAACAAGTCGTTCTCGCGCGGCACGAGCATCTACGGAGCCGAGGCCTCGATGGCCTTCATCGGCAACACGACGCACACCGTGCCATACATGCTCAAGAACTCCCACCTGTTCGACGAGCTGCCCGACGCCTACCGCGACCCCGCGTGGCTTGACCGCATTCACCACTACATCCCCGGCTGGGAGGTCGCGGCGATCCGATCGGAAATGTTCTCCGCCGGCTACGGGTTCGTCGTTGACTACCTCGCCGAGATTCTGCGTGCGAAGCGGTCGGAGGACTTTTCTGACAAGTACAGGGACTACTTCACGCTCGACACCTCGATCTCGACGCGCGACCAGGATGGCATCCGCAAGACCTTCTCCGGGCTGATGAAGCTCGTACACCCGACGGGTGACGCAATCGAGGAGGAAGTACGTGCGTTGCTGGAGTTCGCGGTCGAGGGCCGCAAGCGAGTGAAGGACTCGATCCTGCGGATCGACGCCACGATGCGGGATACTCCCGTCCATTTCCGGTACGCCGACAAGGCAGGCGTGTGGCGCGACGTTGCGACTCTCGAGGAGAGCCAATACCCGACGCTGTACCGGCGGGATTGGGACACCGTTGGCCGCGGCGACGGCGATGGGGGCGATGATGAGGCCACGTCCGTTCCGGTCGCTCCGGAAGGCGGCGACGCACCCGCCGCCGCAGCTCAGATGTCGGCACCCGATGTGCTGCTGACTGAAGGGCACCGGGACTTCTCAGCCGGCCAGAGGGGTGTCTCCTACGAGTCCCTCCTCCTGCCTTACGTTAGCGGCGCATCCAAGATCGTGATCACGGACCCCTACATCCGAATGCCGCATCAGGGGCGCAACCTCGCGGACCTGCTCAGCCTGCTTGCCTCGGCCAAAGACGACGCCGACGAGATCGACGTCGTACTCGTCACCACAGAGGAGCCGAAGGCGGAGTTCAAACACGGCCAGCTGTTGATGCTCAAGTCGATCAAGGATGCGTCCGACGCGGTAGGCGTTCGCCTCGCCGTACGGCTCGACGACTCGATCCACGACCGTCGCATCGAGACCAACCACGGCTGGCGCGTCGACCTGGGCAAGGGCCTCGACATCTGGCAGAAGCCGAGCGACAACCCCTTCGACTTCGGCCGCAACCGTCAGGAGTTCCGCCTCATCGGATCGTCGTTCACGATCCACTACGTGAAGATCCCCGCAGTGAGCCGCGGAGAGGCGGAGTAGATATGTCGGAAGAACGCCCCAACGTCGAACCGCACAGAGGTTGAGCGATGCCAATTCCGTTGACCCTCATGGCTGACGAGACAGCGTCGCTTCGCGCCGCAATGAGAGATGCGTAGGTCACAACGCGCGACTACTACATCGAGACCGCTCGAACCGATCACCTCGATGCTCTCGCGACGCGAGCTCGGTTGTTCGTCGGGGCCGTGCAAGTGCTCAACGACTGGCTCCAGCAGATCGGTGGCTCCGCGAGCTACAACGCCCTCTTCGCGGCCCCGCGAGACCCCGAAGCCAATCTCATCGACGCGTGTCGGTACGCGCGGAACGTCACGCAGCACGCCCTTCACCCGGTCGCCCCTGATCGCCCCAATGCAATGGTCGGCGGATTCTATGGGCTCAGGGCGTACGCGTCTTGGGCGGAGATCCCTGCCGCAGCCCACCAACGGCTGCGGACGAACACCCAGGCATAGAAGGGCCACTTCGACTCCGAGCTGCGGGGCCGCGAAGTCACAGCCACGATGTTCCGGGTGCTCCGCTTCTTTGCACGCGTCGCGCCCGATATCGTCGCACGTGATGCGACGGGAGAATGGGTCGGTTTTCCGCTGCGCAACCAAGCCGGTGTGGCCGCACTCCTGCACCCCGAGGAGTCTAGTGACCACGCTGGCGCTCGTGCTTGGCCTGACGGGCGACGGCCCGGGAGTGATGTACGGGTTGTGTTTGGCCGTCTCACTGCTGACGGAGCGGACTGCCTGGCCGGGTTCACGTTCACGGGACAGCACGCCTTCGTGCAGTTCGTGGAGCCCCGGGACCAGGTAGCAGCCGACGTCGCCCTCGGGTATCGGTGCCGTGAGTGCGCCGAGGCGGGAGCCCCGCTGTCGTTCGACCACCACGGTGAGCAGCTGACGACGGGGAGCAGCGCCGACCACGGGCGCCCGCCCTGGGTCGTCGATCCGCCGCCTCAGTCGGAGAGCGGCACGATCGAGCCGACGATCCCGGAGTAGCTCACGTAGTAGAGGACGCCGTCGCGGTGGAGGACGCCGCGGCCGGGGTAGCTCTCGTCCGGATCGTCGGGCCCGTCGAGGAAGCCCGGCGCCGCGGTGTCGTCGGCGGTGAACCCGTCCGCGAGGAGCGCGGCGCTCCGATCCGGCCACTCCGCGTCCGGGACCGCCAGCTGCCCGACCACGACCGAGACGTCGCCCTGGCCGGTCCACCGGCAGAGCACCCCGTCCTCGGCGATCTCCTGCACGACGGGGTAGTCGACGTCGTACGCCGTCGCCTCGGGCGCGAGGGCGAGACCGTCCTCGGCGAGCGACGCCTCCTCCTCAGCGGTGAGCAGGTCCTCGCAGGGGAGCAGGGCGGTGGCCGGGGTCGCGGTGGGCAGCGGAGTCGCGCTGCTGGCGCTCGCGGTCGGCACGGCACTGCTCGTCGTCGGAGCGCTCGAGACCAGCGGTGGAGCTGTCGTCGGGGCCGTCCCCTCGTCGGCGCTTCCCGTGCAGCCGCTCAGCGCGAGCAGCCCCGCCGCGCAGGCGAGCAGCGCACCGGCGCCCCTCGCGGTCGTCGTCCGGATCATCGCGAGCCCCCTCGTCCGCGGCGGCCGCGTCGCCGCCCCCTCGATCCTCTCCTCCGCTCTCGCCGGCTGTCCACCGCCCCCGGCCGGCGCCGGGGCGACTACCGCTTCGGCCCCGCGCCGATCGCCCAGACCCGCGGCGGCACGGTGCCGTTGACCGCGTGGTCGCCGACGATCCGCGCCTTGAACACCCACGGATTGTGGCTGGCGGCCGTGCGCGCATTGCGCCAGTGCCGGTCGAGGTTCTTGCGGGTGCTCACCCCGGAGGCGCCCAGCGCGTCGAAGAGGTCGGAGGTCGCCCGGGTGGCCAGCTGTGTCAGGACGATCTGGGCCTGCGCCGTCTCGAGCTCGGCGAGGTCGTTCTGCCGCTCGTCCTCGAGCGGGTCGCCGTCGAGGGCCGCGTCGTGCGCCCGCTGCAGCGCGACCGCCGCGCGCTCCACGATCGCCGCTCCCGCATAGGCGGCGGCCGAGACCTGCCCCACCACCTGCAGGATCTGCGGATCCGCCGCGAACGACTCGGCGTTCCCGTGCGAGAAGATCCGCGTCCGCGCCCGCACCTCGGCTGCGATCTCGCGCTCGGCCCCCGCGATCGAGCCCGCCAGCACGGCCAGCAGCACCGCCTGGTAGAACGCGGTCTGGTAGCGGAACCGGGTCTCGAAGTCGATCACGTCCTCGGCCGCGACCACCGCCTCCGTGAAGGTGCTCGTCCCCGAGCCGGTGGTGCGCTGGCCGAAGCCGTCCCAGTCGTCGGCGTGCTCGACGCCCGCCTGGCGAGCGTCGACGATCGCGATCACCTTCTGCCCGGTGTCGGTGCGCTGGGCGAAGGTGTCGATCCAGTCGGCGAAGACGCTGCCGGTGGAGTAGTACTTCGTGCCGGTCACCGTGAACCGCGTCGGGTCGCCCTCGACCGGAGCGACCTTCGTCTGCACGTCGCCGATCGCGACCGTGCCGACCTCGGTCCAGGCGTTGCCGCCGAGCTCGCCGTCGGCGAAGCGCCGGAGCCAGCGCTCGCGGGTCCCGTCGGTCGCGAGCAGCCGGTCCTCGACCAGGGCGAAGTGGCCGCGGAGCGCCTGGGGGAGGTTGGAGTCGGCGGCGGCCAGCTCCGTCAGCAGGCGGAACAGCTGGGGGAGGCTCGCGCCGGCCCCGCCGGACTCCAGTGGCACGCGCACCGCGCCGAACCCGGCGTCCGCCAGCGCTCGGATCTGCGCGACCGGCAGCTCGCGCGCGCTCTCCCGCGCCGCCGCCCCCGCCGCGATCTCGGCGAACAGCGGCCGGAACCGCCCCGCCAGTTCCTCGTAGTCCACCTCGGGCACGGCCCGCACGTCGGTCGCGGTCATCGTCGGCTCCTGTTCCGCTGCGCCCACCCCGGGCGGCTCGTGCTTGACGGTAGGGGAGGAGCCCGGTCCGCGGTCCGCCCGTGACGCCCGGTGTCCCTCCGTGACGCCCGGTGTCCCTCCGTGACCTCCGGTGTCCCTCCGTGACGCCCGGATCGGGGAATGCCTCGCCCCCGGGGCTGTTGGCCCAGGGGATGTCCTCCACCACTCCCGTCCCCCCGTCCGACCCCCGCAGCGCCCTCGTCGTCGGTGCGACGGGCATCGGCGGCTCCGCCCTCGTCGACCTGCTCACCGAGCAGGGGTGGCCGGTGACCGCCCTCTCGCGCCGCCCGATCGACGCGCGCCCCGGCGTCACTCCGCTCGCCGCCGACCTGCGCTCCGCCGAGGACCTGGCCCGCGTGCTCGCCGACCAGCGCCCCACGCACGTCTTCTTCACCGCCTGGTCGCGCCAGGCGACGGAGGAGGAGAACATCGCGGTCAACGGCGGCATGGTCCGCGACCTCCTCGCCGCGCTCGCGCACGCTCCCGTCGAGCACGTCGCGCTGGTGACCGGCCTCAAGCACTACCTCGGCCCGTTCGAGGCGTACGGGCAGGGCGCGATGCCCGACACCCCGTTCCACGAGGAGGAGGAGCGCCTCGACGCCCCGAACTTCTACTACGCGCAGGAGGACGAGCTCTTCGCCGCGGCCGGGCGCGCCGGGTTCACCTGGTCGGTGCACCGCTCGCACACGGTCATCGGGCACGCCGTCGGCAACGCGATGAACATGGGGCTGACCCTCGCGGTCGCTGCGTCGATCCACCGTGCCGAGGGCACCCCGCTCGTGTTCCCCGGCTCGCTGACGCAGTGGAACGGACTCACCGACATGACCGACGCGACGATCCTCGCCGAGCAGATGCTCTGGGCGTCGACGTCGGAGGCGGGCCGCGACCAGGCCTTCAACGTGGTCAACGGCGACGTCTTCCGCTGGCGCTGGATGTGGACCCGGATCGCGGAGCACTTCGGCGTCGAGCCGGTCGGCCCGGGGGAGGAGCCGCAGCCGCTCGAGCAGCAGATGGCCGGTGCCGAGCCCGTCTGGCGGCGCCTCGTCGACGAGCACGGGCTGATCGAGCCCGACCTCTCCCGCGTCGCCTCCTGGTGGCACACCGACGCCGACCTCGGCCGGAACCTCGAGGTCGTCACCGACATCGGCAAGTCCCGCCTCGCCGGCTTCACGGCGTTCCACCGGACGGTCGACTCGTTCACGGCGCTCTTCGACCGCTACCGCGCGGAGCGCCTGATCCCCTAGCGGTTCGCTGCGGCGCCCCTCGCGATGAGCACGTCCGGCGAGAGCTGGTGGCGCACGAAGCGGAGCGTGAAGCTGCGGCGGTCTCCTCCGGAGACCCGCTCGGCGAGGACGCGGATGCCGAGGACGGCGACGACGCGCCACTGCTCGGTCTCGTGGGCGACGACGGCGCAGAAGAGGTCGCCCGGGCGCACCTCGTCGACGGTGGTGGTGAGGCTGTTCGTTCCGTGGGTCATCTGGCCGCTCCTGGTTCCGGCGGACCTCGCGGACGGCGCTTCGGGTGCGCCGCGCAGCCGTCCGCCGGTCGCTCGAGAGGGGGGCCCGAGCGGCCGGCGGCCGGTCATGCGTGCGACAGCAGGGACGAGCCCGCCGGAACGACCCCGTGCCGCAGGAGCAGTGTAGGACTGCGACCCTGACCGTGGCGCGGAATGTCAACCACTTGCGAGCGCGCTCCCGGGGTTCTCAGGCCCGGAGACGACGGAACCCGCCTCCCGGGCGGGAAGGCGGGTCGTGTCGGTGTGCGGCGGCGGCGCCTGATCGGGAGCGGCTCCGGCGCGGAGGGTCAGGCGGCGGGCTCGGCGCGGCGAAGCGGAACGGCGGCGTTGCTCGTCGGCTCGGGCACGATGCGGAGACCGGCGCCGCTGTTGGCGCGCTCCATGAGGGCCTCGACCCACTCCGGGTTGATCGTGGGCTGGCGGCTGCCCTTGAACTCGAACTGGATCGGGATGGTCGGGTGCATCCACACGCCGCGGCGGCCGGTGCCGGCCTGGGGGCTCGCGTCGAGGGTGAGCAGGAAGCGCTCGTCGCGGCGGAACTTGTTGATGATGACGATCTGGAGGTGGGCGAGGGCGCGGTCCTCGACCTCGATGGCGGCGGGGGGAGTGCCGTACAGGATGTTGCCCATGGTGTGCTCCGATCTGACGTGCGAGTGGCTGACGTCCGTCACTCTATATCGCTAGAAAGACTTCCTACTAGTTGAGCTAGCTACTTACGTCGCGGAGTGCGTTTTCTGTCCATCGCCGCCGGACGACTCGATTCTCCGACGGATCCGGGCGCGGCAGAAGACCCTCGGAGTGAACTCCTGGGGACGCGCGGTCGCGGCCGTGGGGACGCCGGTCAGGCGCGGCGCTGCTCCAGCACGCCGTCGGCGTACTCGCCGATCGGCTCGCCCGCGAGCTCCTGGGCGGCGTCGACCGTCTCGGAGTCGGCCGGGCGCTCGACGATGTCGCGCATCGTCTGCAGGAAGCGGATGACGGTCCCGGCCTCGGAGGGGTTGAGCGTCTCGGCCGCCTCGAGCATGCGGCGGTGCATCTCGTCGAGCGTCTCGCGCACCTCGCGGTGGGAGGTGGGGGTGGCGACGATGCGGATGGCCCGGCGGTCGCTCGGGTGCGGCTCCCTGACCACGTGCCCGCTCTTGACCAGCCGGTCGATCAGCACGGTCGTGGAGGCGGAGGAGATGCCGAGGTAGGAGGCCAGGTCCTTCGGGCTGACGTGCACGCCCTTCTGCTGGCGGCGCATGAGGAACTGCACGGCCAGCAGGTCGTTCTCGCCCATGCCCATGGATCCGCGGGTCCGGCGGCGCATCGCGGCCTCCGCCGTGCGGAAGGCGCGCATCGCGGCGAGGACCTCCACCGCTCCGGGCTCGGTCGCCTCACCCGAGAACCAGAAGGCCCCGGGTCGCTTCAGCGTGACCTCATCCATGCAGAACAGTCTAGACAGTCTTGTAGCAAGAAGATCTAGACAAGCCAACCTCCCCCGAGGTGCTTGCCTGGAAGGGCGGCGACCACTACGAAGGGACTACTAGTTAGACAAGCTAGTGACTCATTCGCGAAGGGAGCTGCCCGTGCTGGACGAACTCGACCGCCTGCAGCCGCTCCCCGCCGACGTCGTGGATCCGCTGGTCGGCTCCACCCTCGCCTGTCGCTACCTCGTGCTCGAGCGGGTGGGGGAGGGCGGCAGCGCCGTCGTCTACCGCGCCCGCGACCTCCGCCTCGCCCGCCAGGTCGCGGTCAAGGTCCACCGCGACGTCCCGGACACCCCCAACGAGCGGGCGCGTCGCGAGCGCGAGATCCGCTTCCTGATCGACTCGCGCCACGCCTCCGTGGTGGACGTCCTCGACCAGGGCGAGATCCCCGGCGAGGAGGGCGACCTCGCGTTCCTCGTCCTCGAGTACTTCGACCGCAGCGACCCGGCGGCCGACTGGTTCGGCTCCGGCGATCCGCGGCTCATCGCGGAGGTCGGGGCTCAAGTGGCCGATGCTCTCGCGCACCTGCACGCGCAGGGCGTCCTCCACCGCGACGTGAAGCCCGAGAACGTCCTCGTCCGCTCGCGCGCCACCGCATCCGGCTTCTCCGCGCACGAGGCCAAGCTCAGCGACTTCGGGATCGCCCGCTCGGTCGACGACGCCCGGCTCACCCGCTCCGACGTGCTGGTGGGCACCGCCGCGTACCTCAGCCCCGAGAGCCTCGGCTCCGGCCCGGTCGGACCGGCGTCCGACGTCTACTCGCTCGGGCTGGTCCTCCTCGAGGCCGTCTCGGGCCGCAGGGCCTACACCGGCACGACGCTCGAGATCTCGATCCAGCGCCTCCACCACGCGCCTGTCGTCCCGGACACGGTCCCGGCGGAGTGGCGCGAGCTGCTGACCGCGATGACCGCTCTCGATCCGGCCGACCGCCCCTCCGCCGAGGAGGTGGCACGCCGGCTCTGGGCGCGCCTGGCCGGCGGCCCCGCCGCAGCCCCCTCCCGCAGCGGAGTCACGGGCACGGTCGCCCTCGTCGCCGCGGGCCTGGTCGGCGCGGTGACGGCCCTCTCGCTCACCGGCTGGCTGGGCTGAGCGCCCCGAGCGGTCCTCGTCCGCTCAGGTTCCTCGCGAGCGTGCTCCCGTAGGCTCCGGGCGACCCTCGACCGACCCCGAGCCGCGTCGCCGCGGACCGAACGGAGCCGATCCCATGAGCCCGCGCCGCCTCTTCCGCCTGCTGTCGATCGTCGAGGCGGTGACCTGGACTCTCCTGATCGTCGGGATGCTGCTGAAGTACGCGGCCGGAGCCGGCGACTGGCCGGTGAGCGTCGCCGGGCCGATCCACGGGTTCGCGTTCCTCGCCTACGGAGCCGCGGCCCTGGTGCTCGCGGTGAACCAGCGGTGGTCGGCGGGCGCGACGGCGCTCGCGGTCGTCAGCGCGGTCGTGCCCTACGCGACGGTCCCGCTGGAGCGCGGCTTCGAGCGCCGCGGCCTGCTGGAGGGCCCGTGGCGGACGCACGCGACGGACGACCCGCGCGACCGGCGCGTGACGAGCCGACTCCTCCGCTGGGCGCTCGCGCGGCCCGTGCTCGCCGGGGCGCTGGTCCTGGCTCTGGTCGCCGTGGTCTTCGCGGCGCTGCTGGTGGTCGGCCCGCCCGGGGGCGGCGAGGCCTGATCCCGCGCGCGGCGTGCCTCAGACGGGGCGCGTCTCCGCGTCGATGAGGATCTCGGCGGCGCGACGCGCGTGCAGGGCGGCCTCCGGGGTTCCGGCGATGGCCGCGGTGGTCTGGGCGCCCTCGGCGAGGATCGCGAGCTGCGCGGCGAGCTCGGCGCCGCCACCCGCCTCCTCGGCGAGGGTCGCGAGGAAGCGCTGGAACGTCTCCTTGTGGTCGCGCGCCATCTCGGCGACCATCGGGTTCGACGAGCCGAGCTCCCCGAAGGCGTTGATGAAGCCGCAGCCGCGGAACGAGTCCTCGGAGAACCAGTCGAAGAGGAAGTCGTAGATCGCGAGCAGCTTGCCGCGAGGTCCGTCCGCCGCGGCGACCCGGGTGGTCACGCCGAGGGTCCACTGCTCGTGCCGGCCGTGCAGGACGGCGACCACCACCGACTCCTTGCTCGGGAACTCCGAGTAGAGGCGCTTCAGCGAGACGCCCGCGGCCGTGCGGAGCTCGTCCATCCCCACGGACTGGATGCCGCGCTCGTAGTAGAGCCGGTCGGCGGCCGCGAGGATCGCCTCGCGGGGAGGGCGCTCGTCGAGGATCGGGGACATCCCTCCATGGTAGGCGGTACCAGAACGGGCGTTCTCGGTCGGCTGCCGCGCTCTCCGCAGGGGGTCCGGGGGTCGGACGCTGCTGCTAGCGTCGCGCTCGGGTGCGCAGGCGCCCGGGGACGGGAGGCGGACGCATGGTCGTCGCGATGCAGGCCGAGGGATTCGACGGGCCGGAGGCGCTGCGCGCCGTCGAGGTCGATCCAGGGGAGCCGGCGCCCGGCAGGGTGCGGATCGCGGTGCGCGCAGCGGGCGTGAACCCGGCCGACGCGAAGCTCCTGCGCGGGATGTTCGGGCGCGGACGGGTGCCGGTCCGGCCGGGCAGCGAGGTCTCCGGAGTCGTGACCGCGGTCGGCGAGAGGGCCGAGGGGCCGCTCGGCCCGATCCGCGTGGGCGACGAGGTCGTGGCGTTCCGGGTCTCCGGCGGCTACTCCGCCGAGCTGGTCGCGCCCGCGAGCGCGGTCCTGCCCAAGCCCGCCGGGCTCGGCTGGGCGGCGGCCGCGGGCCTGCTGCTGGCCGGGACGACCGCCGAGCACCTCGTCGAGGCCACCCGCGTCTCCTCCGGGGACACCGTCCTGGTGCACGGGGCGAGCGGAGCCGTCGGCTCGCTCGCGGTGCAGCTCGCGGTCGCCCGCGGAGCACGGGTGCTGGGCACCACGAGCGAGCGCGGCGAGGAGGTCGTCCGCCGCTTCGGCGCGGAGCCGGTCCGCTACGGCGCCGGGCTGGAGGAGCGCGTGCGCCTCCTGGCCCCCGGCGGCGTCGACGTCGCGCTGGACACGGCGGGCACCGACGAGGCGCTGGACGCCTCGGTGGCTCTGGTCACCGACCGCTCGCGCATCGCCACCGTCGCCGGCTTCGAGCACGCCGCCCGCCTCGGCGGCATCCTGCTGCTCGGCGGCGGACCGGGAGCCGATCCCGGCACCGCGCTCCGCGACGCCGCCCGGCCGGGCCTGCTCGACCGCGCCGGTCGCGGGGAGCTCGAGGTCGTGCTCGGGCCCTCCTTCCCGCTGACCGAGGCGGCCGCCGCGCTCGCCCTCGTCGAGTCGGGCCGCGCGCGCGGCAAGACGGTCCTGCTCCCCTGAACGAGACGTCCTCCCTCGACCTGCCGGCCCTCGGGCCCTTCGACTCCGCCGGCGCCGCGAGCCTCCTCCGCAACCACGCCCTCCCCGGAGTGGAGCGGGTCTCGGCCGACGGCCGGCGCCTGGAGCGCCTGCTCACCCTCGACGGGGCGCCGCGGCCGATCGCGCTCGAGGTGACGGAGACCGGGCTGCGGGTGGAGGCGGAGCCGGACGTGCTGACGCCGGCGGCCGCGGTCGTCCGTGCCTGGTTCGACCTCGACTCCGACGTCGTGGCGATCGGCGCCGAGCTCTCGCGGGACCCGCTGCTCGCCCGCTCCGTCGCGGCCCGACCGGGGCTGCGCGCGACGCAGTACCCGGAGGCGTTCGAGGCGGCGGTGATGGCGGTCCTCGGCCAGCAGGTGTCCGTCGCCGCGGCCCGGACCTTCGGCGGACGGACCGCCGCGGCCTTCGGCGCCCCGGGGGAGCGCGGTCTGCTGGCGTTCCCCGCACCCGCCGCCCTGCTCGCGCCGGAGTTCGAGGCGCTGCGCTCGGCGATCGGGATCACCAACGCCCGGGCGCGGACGGTCCGTGCCGTCGCCGAGGCCTTCGCCGCCGGACCCGTGCTCGACCGCGCGGGCGACCTGCCGGAGCAGCGGCGCGCGCTCCTCGCGATCCCGGGCATCGGGCCGTGGACGGCCGACTACCTCGCGCTCCGGTTCCTCGGCGATCCGGACGCCTTCCCCGCCGGCGACCTGGTGCTGCGGAAGGCGCTCGGCCGGGTGAGCACGGCGGAGGCGGAGGCGGCGTCGCAGGCGTGGCGGCCGCACCGGGCGCACGCGGCGTTCCACCTGTGGGCGAGCACCGGAGCGGTCTGAGCGGGTGGACGACCCGAGTCGAGAGGCCGCGCCCGGACCGGCGGTCGGGACCGGTCGCCGACGGATCAGGTCAGGTACTCGACGTCGTCGTACAGGATCGGCGCGTCCTCGGCGTCCGGATCCTCGACCGGGACGTCCTCGTGCTCGAGGATGACCGCGACGCCCGGGGAGACCAGCACGCAGACCTCGCGCTCGCCGGCGACCGTGAAGCTCACCATGTCGCCGCGGTTGCGCACGGCCTCGACCAGGCGCTTCTCGAGCTCCTCGGTGTCGAGGGAGACGGCGAGGAGGAAGCGGCGGCCGTCGATACTGAGCGTGGTGCGCCGCATCGTCGCCTCGGGCTCGGGAGGCGTGCCGCGTCCGCCGCGGCCCGGCGTGACCGCCTTGACCCGCAGCGACGAGGCGTGCATCCGGATGACGGCGTTCACGAGCCCGCCTCCGGGCGCGACTCGTGATGGCGGCGGCCGCCGGAGCGGCGGTCCTCCTTCATCTCGGACTCGAAGAGGTGGCGGCGTCCGCCGGCGAGCTCGTCGCGCGCGGCGCGCTCCTGCTCCCGGAACGCGGCGTAGTAGGTGTCGTCGTAGTCCTCGACGATCTGGAAGGTCCAGCGCCCCTCGATGACGTTGCGGCCGACGAGCTCGGCCTCGATCCGCTCGGCGGTCGCGGCGTGGCCGGCCTCGCGCAGCGCGTCGACGGCCTCGCCCAGAGCGAGGTCGGCCGCGCCGGTGAGCCGGTGGAAGCCGTAGAGCAGACCGCGGGCGTGCTCGACCGTCTCGAGCGCCTCCGAGAGCTTCCCGAGCGCCGCCACGGTGGCGTCGTCGAGACCCTCCGGGCGCAGGTGCGCGGAGTCGGGGTGGTCGTGTGAGCTGCTCATCCAGGTGAGCTTAGGCCGACCTAAATGCTCTGTGACCCCCTTGCGCCGCCGCCGGGAATGGTTCGTGCCCGGAGCGGCAGGGCGGTCAGGTGCACGTCGCGGAGCCCTCCGTCGTCGGCGACGGCGGTCAGGAAGGTGCAGGCCGGCTGGCGCCTCCGATCCGTCGGGGAGCCCGGATTGAGCAGGCGGAGACCCGCCGGGGAGACGGTGTCCCAGGGGATGTGGCTGTGCCCGAAGACGAGCACGTCGGCACCCGGATGAGCGGCGTCGGCGCGGGTCCCGCGGCCGGTCGCCGCTCCGGTCTCGTGCACCACGCGGACGTCGAGGCCGGCGACGCGGGCGCGCGCGACCTCGGGCAGGCGGGCGCGCAGCGGCTCCGGATCGTTGTTGCCCCACACGGCCAGCAGGAGCGCCGCCCGCTCCTCCAGCGCGTCCAGCGTCGCCTCGTCGATCCAGTCGCCCGCGTGCACGACCAGGTCGGCCTCGTCGACCGCGCGCCACACCTCGTCCGGGAGGGCCTTCGCCCGCTTCGGGAGGTGCGTGTCGGCGAGCAGGAGGAGGCGGACCGGACCGTCGACCTCGGGTGGAGAGCCGTCGGGGCCGGGCTGGAGCAGGGGCATCAGCGGGCGGGGCCGGGCGTCGGCTCCACTCCGCCGTCGGCGCCGGGCTCGTTCGCGGTCCCGGAGCTGCGGAGGCGGGCGTCGAGCGCCTCGAGGTCGGCGGCGAACCAGAGGTGGTCGCCGCGGTTCGACTCGACGACGAAGGCCTGCAGCGCGCTCGACTCCGCCACCGGCCCGCTGACGTCGCCGAGGATCACCAGCCGCTTGCCGTACGAGACGAACTTCTGCACGAACTCGCCGGCGATGCCGGAGCGCAGGCGGAGGAACTCGGGGTCGAGCCGGCCGACGGGCACCACGATCGTCTCGACGTCGCCGCCGTAGGTCTCGCCGATCAGCGCGATCGCGTCGTCCGGGGTCGAGAGCGCGCCTCCGTCGTCGTCGACGAGCAGGAGGGGGACGCCCTGGCGGGTCTCGGTTCTCATCGGGCCAGCCAATCACGTCGGCCGGGGAGAGGCGAGCAGTGCCGTCCGGGCCTCCGCTCGGGGCGTCCCCTCCTGCGCCGGTCGTGCTTGCGGGGACACGCCGATCAGGCGTCCGGACGGGCTGCCCGCACCGCCGCTACGAGCCCGGCAGCTCGACGCGGCGCTTGAAGCCCACGTGCGAGTCGACGAAGCCCAGGCGCAGGTAGAAGCGGTGGGCGTCGGTGCGGGCGGCGTCCGAGGTCAGCTGGACGAGCGGCGTGCGGAGCTCGATCGCAGCGACGTCCAGCACCCAGCGCATCAGGGCCGTGCCGATCCCCGCCGACCGCTCGGCGCTCGCCACCCGGACCGCTTCGACGAGCAGGCGGGAGCTGCCGCGGCGCGCCATCCCGGGGATCACGGTCAGCTGCAGCGTGCCGACCACGGCTCCGGCGCCGTCCACCGCGACCACGAGATCGTTGCCCGGGTCCTGCGCGATGCTCCGGAAGGCGGCCTCGTAGGCGGCCCCGTCCTCCTCGGCGGCGACGTCTCCGCGCCCGGCGCTGATCGGGTCGTCGGAGAGGAGCCGGACGATCGCGGGGAGGTCGTGGAGCACCGCGCGGCGGAGGAGGAGGCTCCTCTCCCCGGGGCCGGCGTCGCAGGGGAGGGTCAGGTCGGCGATCATGCCCTCATCCTCCCTCTGCTCCACGGCGGGAGCGGTCGTCGGAGGCGGGCAGGACGCGGCTGAGAGCGGCAGGGGGATCCTGGTGCCCGGTCCGCACGTCCACGCGCCGCGTGCCGCAGCCGGCGCAGCGGACGTACACGACGACGCCCTCGCTGGTCCGGTGGGCCGACTCGGTCGTCCAGCCGTGCTCGTGCGGATCGACGGCGGGGGCGAGCGGCTCGGAGGGGTGCGGGGAGGGTGTGGAGGTGCGCATGGGAGCCACTGTGCTGTCATGGTCTTATGCAGCTCAACCCTTACGGCGAGTACGCGGTCCTGCTCGCCGCCTCCCTCGCGAACGACTGGCCGTCCGACCGCGCGGGCATCGAGGCTCGAACGCGCGAATACGGCATGACGATGGCCTTCGAGTCCGGCCCGGACGACCACGCCCGGACGCGCGACGTGATCGACGAGTGGCTGGAAGTGGTCGACGCGCCGACTCCGAGCGGCCGGGCGACGTCGCTGAACCGCCAGATGGCCGCGATCGCCGCGTATCCGCGCCTGACCGACCACGACGACGAGGGCTGGCACCTGCACTACCGCGACCAGGACCAGTCCCTGGCGCACGTCCTCCACGCCGTCATCGCGGTCGGCACGGCGCTGCACCTGACGACCCGGGGGATGAGCCGCCTCCTGCGGTGCGAGGCCGGTCGGGCGCCGGGCGACCACTGCAGGAACGTCGTCGTCGACGTGACGCGGAACGGCCGGCAGCGGTACTGCTCCGTCCGCTGCGCGAACCGGGCCGCGGTCCGGCGGCACCGCCTGCGGCACGCGGAGTGAGTCCGCGCGGCCCCGTCACTCCGCCGCGTCGCCGCCCGGCTTCATCCAGAACGGGGAGTAGTGGTAGCCGTCGAGGTCGTCGAACTGGCGCTGGTACATGAAGGGGTAGTCGTCGGTGTCGCCGATCCGGCCGCCCGCGGCGGCGGCCCGCTCGACGAGCTCGTCGACGGCCGCGCGGCTGTCGAGGTCGAACGAGACGGTCACCTTCGAGGGGGTGCCGGGGGCGCCGATCAGCTCCTCGGTGGCGCCGACGCTCTCGTACATCGCGCGGCTCGCGAGCATGACGGACGTGCCGGGACCGATCGCGAAGCAGGAGACGTCCTCGCGGGACATCTCGGCGTTCAGGGTCCAGCCGAGCGCGGTGTAGAAGGCGGTGGCGCGCTCGACGTCGTCGACCGGGCAGGTGATGAAGAGGCTCATGCGCTCACCCTCGCCACCTGCGGGCGGGCCGTCAAGAGCTCCGCGAGGGAACTCCGGACGGCCCGCCGGGACTCAGCGGAACGACCGCAGCCGCAGGCTGTTCAGCACGACGAAGACGCTCGAGAACGCCATCGCGGCGCCGGCCACGAGCGGCCCCAGGAGTCCGGCCATCGCGAGCGGGATCGCGGCCACGTTGTAGGCGAAGGCCCAGAAGAGGTTGCCCCGGATGACCGCGAGGGTGCGGCGCCCGAGGCGCAGGGCGTCGGGCACCCGGGCGAGGTCGTCGCCGACGAGGGTGATGTCGCTCGCCTCGATCGCCGCGTCCGATCCGGCGCCCATCGCGATCCCCACGTCCGCGGCGGCCAGCGCGGCGGCGTCGTTCACACCGTCGCCGACGAAGGCGACGTGGCGGCCCTCCGCACGGAGGCGCTCGATCACCGCGAGCTTCTCCTCCGGCAGCACCTCGGCGACGACCTCGTCGATGCCGACGGCCGAGGCGACGGCCTGCGCCGCCCGCGGGTTGTCGCCGGTCAGCACCATCACCCGCAGGCCCCGCTCGCGCAGGGCGCGGACGGTGCGGGACGCCTCCGGCCTCGGCTCGTCGCGGAGGACCGCGAAGCCGCGCAGCGCCCCCTCCCAGCCGACGCCGACGACGGTGCCGCCCTCGGCGGTCGCTCGCTCGGCGCGCTCGGCGAGACCGCCCGGCGCGAAGCCCCACTGCTCCTCCAGCCAGCGCAGCCGGCCGGCGACGACCAGGCGGCCCTCGACCCGGGCGCGCACGCCGAACCCGGTGCTGGAGCGGAATCCGGTCGCCTTGGGGACGTCGAGGTGCGCGGCCCCGGCCACGATCGCTGCGGCGAGCGGATGCTCCGACCCGCGCTCGACGGCGGCGAGCATCCGCAGGCTCTCGTCGTCGCTGGACTCGACGACCTGGAAGGCGCCGGTGGTGAGCGTGCCGGTCTTGTCGAGCACGACCGTGTCGATCCGGCGCCCGGCCTCGAGCACCTCCGGCCCGCGGAGGAGGATCCCGAGCTGGGAGCCGCGGCCGGTGCCGACGAGGACGGCGGTCGGGGTGGCCAGGCCCAGCGCGCACGGGCACGCGACGACGAGGACGGCGACGGCGGGAGAGACGGCGGCGGCGAGGTCGGCGCCGGCGATCAGCCAGCCGGCGAGGGTGGCCAGGGCGAGAACCACCACGACCGGCACGAAGACGGAGGAGACGCGGTCGGCGAGCCGCTGGACGCGCGCCTTGCCGGCCTGCGCGTCCGAGACGAGGCGGCCCATCCGCGCGAGCGTGGTCTCGGAGCCGACGCGGTCGACGCGGACGGTGAGCAGGCCGTGCGCGTTGAGCACTCCGCCGGTCACGGTCGAGCCGGGGCCGACCTCGACCGGCACGCTCTCGCCGGTGAGCATGCTCGCGTCGATCGCGCTCGAGCCCTCGAGCACGGTGCCGTCGGCGGCGACGGTCTCGCCGGGGCGCACGCGGAGGAGGTCGCCGACGGCGAGCGAGGACGCGGGCACGCGCTCCTCCTGCCCGTCGGCGGCGATGCGCACGGCGTCCTTCGCGCCGAGGCGGAGGAGCGCCCGGAGCGCCGCACCGGCGTCGCGCTTCGACCGCGCCTCCAGGTAGCGGCCGGCCAGCACGAGGACGGGGACGGCGGCGGCGACCTCGAGGTAGATCTCGTCGTGGCCGGACCGGCTGCCCAGCAGCTCGAACGGCATGCTCATGCCGGGCCGCCCGGCGTCGCCGAGGAACAGAGCCCAGACCGACCAGGCGAAGGAGGCGCTGACCCCGAGGCTGATCAGGGTGTCCATGGTGGTGGAGCCGTGCCGCAGCGCCCGCCAGGCGTTGCGGTGGAAGGGCAGCGCGCCCCAGACCGCGACCGGTGAGGCGAGGGCGAGGCACAGCCACTGCCAGTTCGCGAACTGCAGCGGCGGGATCATCGAGAGCAGGACCACCGGCACGGCGAGCAGCGCGGAGACGCGGAGCCGCGTGCGCAGGGCGCGCCGCTCGCGGTCGTCGTCGCTCTGCTCCTCCTGCTCCTCCGCGGGAGCCGCCTCGCCGGTGGAGGGGACCGTCGCGCTGTAGCCCGCGGCCTCGACGGCGGCGATCGCGTCGGCCGGAGTCGTGCCGGGCGGGAGGGTCAGCGTCGCGCGCTCGAGGGCGAGGTTGACGGTCGCGTGGACTCCGGGGAGCGCGTCGAGGCGCTTCTCGACCCGCGCGACGCAGGAGGCGCAGGTCATCCCTCCGATGGCGAGCTCGAGCGGTGTGCCGGTGGTCTCGGCCACGTCAGCTCAGGGGAGCGAGGCGGTAGCCCGCGTCGGCGACGGCGGCGGCGATCTCCTCGCGGCCGAGCGGCCGGGAGGAGCCGACCGTGACGGTCGAGACCCCGTCGGGGGCGAGGGACACGTCGACCGCCGAGACCTCGGGGTAGGCGGCGAGCTCCTCGGTGACGCTGCGGACGCAGTGCTCGCAGGTCATGCCCGCGACTCCGAAGCTCTGCACGGACGCGGCCGACAGGGAGCCCTGCGCCGGGTGGCCGCCATCGGAGCGGCCAGAGCCGTGGCCGCCGCACGCGCAGGCGCCGCCTCCGCCGCAGCCGCAGCCTCCCGTCGATCCGCTCGCGGTCAGGCCGAGGTCGATCCTGGTGCTCATGGGTCCTCCTGTGTGGTGCGTCCGGTCCGATCCGGTCGATCGGCCCGGTGGGCGTCCGGTCGGCACGCCGGTCGCGGCATACCCCCGGGGGGTACTCCATGGTATGCCCGCCGAGCCCTCTCGGCAAGGCGGGAGGGCGGAGGAGGGATGATCTCAGGGGCGGCTCGGAGCCGCGCGAGGAGGGAGGGGCGCATGGATCCCGCATCGACGCCGCACTGGGGCGAGCCCCCGCCGCGCACGCCGCCGGCGGTCCCGCTGCCCCCGCGCACGCGGTTCGAGCCGACCGCGCTGCTCGCCGCGCCCCTGCCCGCCCCGGCCGCCGTCCGGGCCCGGGTCCGCCAGGCCGCCCCGGAGCGGCAGCGCCGGCTGGCGGCGCTCGCCGCGGTCACCGAGGGGTTCGCCGTCCTGCGCACTCCCGAGCTCGCCCGGGCGCTGCGCCGGATCGCGGCACCCGCCTCCGCCGCTCCGGCCGCCGCCGCCGCAGTGCTGGCCGTCGGCCGCGACGGACTCGAGCTCGCCGCCGAGCGCGCGGACGCCCTGCGCATCGCCGAGTGGGATCGGATCGTCTCGGTGGGCGTCGGCACCTCGCCCTCGGGTGCCCACCGGGTCCGCGCACTGGTCCTGGCGGTCCTCGCCCCGCCGCCCGCCTCCGCCGTCCTGCGTGCGGCGAGGCGGCGCCCGCGCACCGTCCTCGTGCCCCTGGTCGTCGCCGCCCCGGCCGCTCTCGGCTGGCGCGTGGCCGACGACCGCACGTTCCTCCTCGCTCTCGACCGCCTGCAGCGCGCCCTCGAGGAGCGTGCCCGGTGAGGGCGCGGTTCCGCTTCGCCCTCGCGGCCGTCGCCGTGCTCGGCCTGGGCCTGGCGCTGCGGTTCGTGCTCACGGGGCTGCTCGCCGACCTCGCCGGCGGAGTGGCCTACGTCGTGCTGGTGGCGCTGCTGATCGCGGTGCTCCTGCCGCGCATCCCGGGCGTGACGGCTGCCGGGATCGCGCTGGCCTGGTCGATCGCGATGGAGCAGCTGCAGGCGATCGGAGTCGCGGCGCGCCTGGTCGAGCTGTGGGCGCCGCTCCGCCTCGTCGTCGGCACCACCTTCTCCTGGCTCGACATCGCGGCCTACGTCCTCGGCGCGGTCGTCGCCGCGGCCGTGCACCTCGCCGTCGCTCCGCGCGAGCAGTCCGCCTGACGGGAGGCCGCGCCCGGCGTCTCCTGTTCGCCCGTCGGCCGGGCTGCCGCGAGGCGTCCCGGCGTCCGCCGAGGTGCCGGCCTCGCCGAGGTGTCCGTGCGCTCCCCGAGGCGCCGCCGTCCCCGCGGTGCCTCGCCGGCGGACGCGGTGTCTCGGCGGAGCAGCGACGCCGGCCGCCGGAGCGGCGCGGTCCCTCCGCCCCCGCGCCCCTGATTAGGGTGAAGCCATGAGCGAGCCGGCACTCCCCGAGACGACGGCCCCGCGGGCCTCGGCCCCGCACGACCACCGCCGCGACCGGCGCATCCCCGAGCCCGTCGACCGGTTCGCCACCGGCGAGGAGTACCCCGAGTACCGCGTCGACCTGGAGCGGATCCGCTTCTCGCCCTACTTCGCCCGCCTCTCCGCGGTGACCCAGGTCATCTCGCCCTCGGGCGTCGGCCAGGTCGTGCACAACCGGCTCACGCACTCGATCAAGGTCACCGCGGTCGCCCGCGCGATCGCGATGCAGCTGACCACCACCGATCCCGCCCAGCGCGAGCTGGTCGAGCGGCTCGGCGGCTGCGACCCGGTGGT